>JAGXLO010000077.1 GCA_018334695.1 Candidatus Cloacimonadota bacterium | reverse complement strand
CAACTCCTCAAAATTCTAATGTATTAAAAACTGCTATGGGTACGGAAAAACATATCACCTGGCAAAATAGTGATGATATAAAAGAATTAATATGCACTTTAAAAAGCAATGATGTGAAAATCTATGCATTAGAATCCAATCCAAAAGCCGATACTATAAATCAGGTTGAATGGGAAGAGAATATTGCAATTTTAGTGGGTAATGAGGCTCTGGGAATACCCGATGATCTATTACAAATAGTTGATAAGATCGTTAGTATACCGTTAAGAGGCTGGAAGAATTCATTGAATGTGGGAGTTGCTACTGCTATTTGTCTTTATGAGATAGAACAAAACTTATCAAAATAAAATTCTTAGAGCTTTGAAAAATATTTCCTGATCTTCGCCAGCATTTTCTTTCTTTTTTTATTAGAAACGGAAACAACACGAGACAACTCAAACCACTTTACTTTTTTTACCCCACACACCTTTAGTGTGCTTTTTATAACTGTCTGTTTGATAGGCGACTTTAAGTATAAGCTATAAAATAATTTTGGAGAATTCATTGTAGAAATAACTGTAGCGGATTTATTCTTTAATTTTGGCACCGGTCTTAATCCTTTAAATTCATAAGTCTCTTTTTTTAGAAAAACTTTATCAAAAAAGCCCTTTAGAATTGCCGGCACACCTCCCCACCAGATAGGAAAAATAAAAACCAGATGCGCCGCTGCTTTCAATTTTTTCAGATATTCACCCACTTGTGGATCAAGAAACTTTCCCTGCGGATAAATTTTTAATTCTTCTTTTCTGAGAACAGGATTAAAACCTTCTTTGTTTAGATCTATTATTTCATAATCATGGGTACTGGAAGCAAGTGATGATTGAGTTGTTTCCAGAATTGCATTATTAAAGCTGCCTTCATAGGGATGTGCATATACGATTAAAATTTTCACCATTTCTCCTTTTCATTTTTTTGTTATCATATTGACTGGTCTATTTGAAGGGAATAATCTCCGGATATGAAATATCAAAGAAATCTAGATCAGGTAAATCTTCGCCTGAAATTGAAAAACTAAAGCTTTCATTCTGAGGATGATAACCTATTCTAAATTGAATAAAACTTATTGCCAGATAGTTATTGCGTATTTTTAATCCCAGCCCAAATCCGGACTCAAAGTTATTATCAAATACATCAATATCTTCTCCAATAAAACCAGCATCATAAAATCCAAAGAAAGCAAAATGGAAACCATACAGATCCCAGGGGGCAAACAAAGCTGTTTCAAAATTTGCTACTAGCCGTTGATTTCCATACAAATCAGCATCGTTAAAACCTCGAATACCATTTTCGTTATTGATATTTAATATTTCTTCTTGGCTACGATTTATTCCCCGCGTATATTTGATATCAAAAAAACATCTGGCTTCTTTTCTGCCGAGAGGAATAAGTGGGGTACAGTATTTGAATTTTGTATTGAAAACTCCCTGTTCTTCTTCACCTTTATAAAAATAACTACCTAACTCCATTTTTCCCCAGTAGTAACCAAATTTTTCAATAAAACCTGCCCTCGCTATGCGACCACCATAATAGAATCTGTTGTAAAATTCATCAAATTCCGGTCCTGCCATAAACTCTAACAGAAAACCAGAAGGGACATATTCAATTTTATCAAATGTAAATACTTCTCTAGTTATATAGTGCTCGCTTCTGGATAAAAGAATACTGCCGAGAACTCCGAATCTATTATGATAAAGTCGATTGGTATCAGCTGTTACGCTGGGTCTATCTACAAATTGTTGGCTATAAACACTAGTCTGATAAGATAAATAGGACCGTTTAGAATAGTTTTCCTCTTCTGAAATTGGATTAGAACTGCCAAAACCGACGTTAAGAAAATCTTTTACCGATCTGGCAATAACAAGTGTGGAGTCTTTTACCTGCCTATCTGTATATTTTCTGCCAAATTTAAAACCTCCTGAAGTGTTTATTACCGGTGGTAGTAGATTTTTATCAGCCTTTATTCTGTATATCTGACTTTTATCTTTGATATCATAATAAAGTTCTCCGTCATAAAATGTATTTAAAATGTTAGGTAAATGAAACAAGCCCTGTACAAACTTAAAGTGAGTTTGATCCTGGCTATCATATTGTAATGTGCTTGAAATTTTTGCCCCGGTACCAAATATATTTATGTTTTCCATACGCAAATCTAACGAGGAATTGCCCGGAAAAGAGATTCCCCCTCCCAAACAAAACACATCATGACTGGTCACTATTATATCTACAGAATCAGCAATCTTAGAATCTTGTTTTACAGCATTAATTTTGAAATCAACTCCCTCAAGGAATCTCATTTCATTTAGATATCTTTTATTTTCTGCCAGGACAAAAGGAATTAACTTTTCACCCTCCTGAAAAAAAAGATTTTTTTTAATAGTAGATTTTTTTGTTCTAACATGTAATAATTTTAATTTGGATTTTGCATAATTTATAAATTCCCAGTTACTTGGATTTGAATCATCAAAAACCTGAGCTGGATTTATATAAATTTTTCGAATAATCTTATTTTTATAGTTATTAAATTGTGCTTGACTCTTGAAGAATTGATAGTAATCAGCTTTTTTGTTTAATTGCTTTTTTAATGCCAAATTCACCAGAGTTGATAAAATCTTGTTCCTATTTGCCTTTTTTCTTAATGAATCATAAAAAGTATGAGACGGTTTAGGCTTATTCTCATTCAAGCTGTCGGCAAAAACCTGGCGCTGGAAATCCTCTTTTTCTATATCAACTTCCAGAGGAACAGCGCTATATGATTTTGGCGAAGAATAAATTAAGACAAGAAAAGTTATCAAAAATATTAAATTAAGCTTTAAATTTTCTATCATAAAGGGATTATAAAATGTTTTAAAATTAACTTTATAATAATGATTAATTTTATCTGATTATCATATTAAAATTTTGTCCTTAAATAAATAAGTTCACTAAATTTTGGCAACGTTTTTATAAAATAATTGACATGAAAAACAGAACTATCTTATAGAAATTAAAATTCCTAATAAAAAATAATACCATAAAGAAAGACAAATCTATGAATGGAAAAAATGCAAATAAGCAAAAGATGTTTGAACTAGACAATGTAAAATTCAAAGATGTTTTATATATCGAAAGTCTGGGGATAGAAAGAGAAAAATTAACCTGTATCGTGGGCAAAAGTGGTGGTGGGAAAACTACTTTTCTCAAATTATTAAACAATATGTACAGTTATGAACAGGGATCAATAAAATTTAAAAATAGAGAAATTAGAAGCTATAATCCGATAGACCTAAGAAGAGAAGTTCCCATGCTACCCCAAAATCCGGAAATATTTTCTGGAACAATAAAAGATAATTTTGTTTTAACACAGAAGTATGCAGAAAAATGTAATAAACATAAGCAGCATTTTGAGGAGATATTAAAGAGAGTTGGTATGGAGAATCATAATCTTTCTGATGATGCAGAAAAGTTATCCGGTGGTGAAAAACAAAGGATTGCTTTGGCTCGTATTATGTTGCTGGATCCGGAAATATTATTGCTGGACGAACCCTCGGCTTCTCTTGATGATGAGACCGAAGAACTGATAATTAAACTGGTGGTAGATTATATAAAAAACAAAAATGGGACTCTGGTGATGGTTACACATTCGAAACACATTGCCCAAAAATACGGCGAAGTTGTTGTTACAATAAACAATGGTATAATAGAACAAATTAGTTAGGAGAATTCGGATGGAAGATATTGTAGATATAAATGTAATAAGATTGACTACTGCCTACGTATTTGTAGTTATTCTTTTTTTAATTGTAAAATATAAAAAGGTTGGTCACGAAAAACAGATTTTACTGGCTACAATTCGCATGACAATTCAATTAGTTTTAGTAGGATACATACTCACCTTTATTTTTGAACATCCCAGTCCTTTTCTCACTTTACTCATATTAATAATTATGGAAACATTCGCCATTTTCAATATTTATTCCAGAGTCCAAACGAAATTATCAAATAGCTTAAAAAGAGTAGTTGCTTTTTCTATGGTTACAGGTACAGTCATTAGTATTTTATTCTTTTTGTTTATTGTAGTTCACCTAAAACCCTGGTTTCGACCGCAATATTTTATTCCAATTTCAGGAATGCTGATAGGAAATTCAATGACGGGAATATCTCTGGGGGTGGAGGGGCTTGTAAATGGTTTTAAGGACAACAAAAAATTTATAGAAAATGCTTTAATGCTGGGAGCTTGCCCCTCTCATGCCAGTAATAAAGTTAGTAACAGAGCTTTTTATAACGCAATTTTACCTACAATTAATGCAATGATAGGTATGGGAATCGTTTTTCTGCCCGGTATGATGACAGGACAAATTCTAGCAGGAGCATCACCACTGATTGCCATAAAATATCAAATTGCAATAATGATGGGCATTCTGGGAAGTGTAACCCTGACTGTATTCCTTATGATAAAATTTGGCATTAAATGTTTTTTTAATGACAGAGCCCAGTTGCAGTTAGAAGAGTTTGAATCCAAATAAATCCGTAAGTGGAAAATGGCTTCAAGCTTAATTAAGCCCACCGAACAGAGGCAGGAAATAATATTTTACTCGTTTTTGGTTGTCTGAAATCCTATACCCTTTTTAGCAATATTTTCCGGCAGGTCAATTTCGCCAAATTTCTCCTCATAATTTTCTATATTTCTTTCCAGAAGTTTAAAAAGCCTTTTTGTATGCTGGGGATTCATAAGTATGCGAGAATATACTTTTGCTTCAGGAATATTCGGCATAATTCTGGCAAAATCCAGAATGAATTCTGATTGATTAAAATTTGTAAAAACTACGTTTGAATATATTCCCTCGGAATTTTCTTTAGGAATATTAACTTTTAATTGTTTTTTTTGTTTGTTATTGCTCATTCTATCTCCTTAAATTTTTATTATTATCTAATTTGGATGAAGCTGCATAATATCTTTTTAACTCGGAGGCTACACCTTCCAGGTCAGGGAAAAGTCTTCTTTCGTTAATACTGCACATATCCAGCTGGTCTCTGATATATTCAACTTTATCAGCTGGAATTATATACTTTTTGATAGCATGGTTAAGGTTATTTTTTCTTAGAATATCATCTAACGCATATTTTTTGCTAGAAGTAAGTATAAAAGCTGCTGATTGAGCTACCAAGCGTCGGTCCAGAGCCGATGGTTCCACCACGCAAATAAATGGTTCTTCTTTTGTATGGGAATACTTTACGAGGCTCCATAATCCACTAAAACCACGTTTTTGCAATTCTTTGTCCAAATCATGCAGATTCAGAACTATGGGTGTGATATTAAAATGTTTATGCACGATCTCCCAGTTTAATTCCCACACAACCCTATCCGTGTTAGAGTTATCGGCAAGAACAGCAAAATGAGCTGCAGAAAGTGGTGAGTAAGTCCAATCCAGCAATCTGGTAGGTAATCCTCTGTGCTGAGCTATGACCATCCATTCCCATTCATTTTCCGGGTACAACTCCAAATAAGGTCTGGCATAACGGATGAAATTTCGCAGAAGATGCTCTTCCAGATGGGCTTTTGAGTGTGGTTCTGTATGGGGACAGCCCAGCCTGTCTAAACTGGACAACAATTTCCAATCAGCATTTGATAGACCACGAAAAATCACGCTGGCTCTTAATCTTCCGCTTTTGGGATCTGGTTTTTTGGGTGTGACTTTAGTGATAAAATCACCCAGGGAATTTACTTTTATTTCTTTAATCTCTTTTTCCATATCTTTCCTATACAAAAAAATTAAGAATACTTTTTACAATTAAGTTAAAAATGGTTTTTGTGAATAATTTTGTAAAGAAAACAAAAGACACGAAAGAAATAATTCTTCCGCGCCTTTTGATAATATATCTCTGTAGGATCATTGATTATATATCAAATTCCACACCTTGAGCCAGAGGCATCTTTTTGCCCCAGTTTATAGTATTGGTTTGTCTGCGCATGTAAGCTTTCCAAGCATCGCTTCCTGCTTCTCTGCCACCACCGGTTTCCTTTTCACCACCAAAGGCACCGCCAATTTCAGCGCCACTGGTTCCTATATTCACATTAGCTATACCACAGTCGCTTCCTTTATGACTCAGGAATTGTTCGGCGTAATACAAATTCTCTGTAAAGATAGCGGAAGAGAGACCCTGTGGTACATCGTTATGAAGTTCAATAGCCTGGTCAATATCTTTAATTTTGATCAAATACAGAATAGGAGCGAATGTTTCCTCCTGCACAATGGGCATATCATTTTCTGCAATAGCAATAGTGGGTTCGAGATAAAGTTTTCCGGGAACATCTTGGGTAACTATATTCCCACCATAGATAATTTCGCCACCTTGCTCTTTTATTTTTTCCAGGGCATTCTGATAATTATTAACTGCTGCTTGATTGACAACTGGACCCATTAGAATATCATCATCCAACGGATTTCCAATCGATACTGTTGAGTAGGCATTCTTTAATTTTTCTGCGAATTCATCAAATATACTTGCGTGGAGTAGCACTCTTCTGGTGGTTGTGCAACGCTGTCCAGCAGTTCCCACTGCACCAAAGAGCACAGCTTTAAGAGCTAATTCCAGATTGGCATCTTCCATAACTACTATGGCATTATTTCCACCCAACTCCAGTATTACTTTACCGTAGCGTTTTGCCACTGCTTGATGAACTCTCTTACCCATCTGGCAACTACCTGTAGCACTTATAAGGCGTACATTTTTATCATTTATGAGTTTTTCGCCCACAGTGCGTCCTCTACCAACTACCATGCTGAAAATTGAGGTAGGCATATCATTTTTCTTTAGGACTTTATGAACGATTTTAGTTACGGCAATAGCAGTAAGTGGCGTTGTAGAAGATGGCTTCCAGATCATTGTGTCGCCGCAAACAGCAGCAATAAAAGCATTCCACGCCCAAACTGCCACGGGGAAATTAAAAGCAGAAATTATACCAATTACACCCAGAGGATGCCACTGTTCGTACATACGGTGGTTAGGACGTTCTGACTGCATAGTTTTTCCGTACAATTGTCGTGAAAGTCCCACAGCAAAATCAGCAATATCAATCATTTCTTGCACTTCTCCTTCACCTTCAGTGAGGATTTTTCCCATCTCCAACGTTACCAGTTTTCCCAGGTCATCTTTGTGCTTTCTTAGTTCCAGACCGATCTGGCGAACGATTTCACCTCTTTTGGGAGCAGGGATCATGCGCCATTCTTTAAAATCTTCCTGCGCTTTTTTAGCTACTTTTTCATAATCTTCTTGAGAAGCTGCCTTAACTGAAGCTATTACAGAATCGTCAATTGGTGAAACAACTTCTATCTTTTCTCCGGAGGTTTCTAGCCATTTACCACAGAAAGCACCTGAGTTTTCTTCTTCAATACCGAGATTTTCTAAAAATTTTTGCATATTTTCTCCTTTGTAATTTATTTCTCTTCCATAAAGGGATAGCGATAATCAGTAGGTGGATTGAAATTTTCTTTCATGGTTCTGGGAGAGACCCAGCGTAAGAGGTTGACCATATCTCCGGCTTTATCATTGGTTCCTGAGGCTCTGGCACCACCGAATGGCTGCTGTCCCACAACTGCTGCCGTAGGTTTATCATTAATGTAGAAGTTTCCGGCAGCATTAGTGAGGATTTTTTTTGCTTTTATAATTGCAGCTCGATCATCAGCCATAATACAGCCGGTAAGGGCATAAGGAGAAGTCTCGTCACACAAATGCAGGGTTGACTCATATTCTTCGTCTTCATAAACATAAATTGTAATAACAGGTCCGAAAATTTCTTCTTGCATGGTTTTAAATTTGGGATTATCAGTAAGCACCACAGTGGGTTCGATAAAGAAGCCTTTGGAATCATCATAGCCACCACCAATTAATATCTCAGCATCAGAGGCTTCTTTTACATATTCTATGTATCCCGTAATTGATTTAAAGGCAGCTTCATCTATAACTGCATTTATGAAGTTGGTAAAATATTCTACTGTGCCCATTTTGAGTTCTTTTATTGAGGTAAGCAATGGCTCTTTGAGTTCTTTCCACACAGCTTCGGGTATATAAGCACGAGAGGCAGCTGAGCATTTTTGACCTTGATATTCAAAGGCAGCTCTAACAATTGCAGTTCTCAGAGCATCAACATTTACTGTTTTGTGAGCAAAAATAAAATCCTTACCGCCGGTTTCACCCACGATGCGCGGATAGGTTTTGTATTTATCAATATTTTTTCCAACGGTTTTCCACATGGTTTGGAAGGTTTTTGTGCTACCTGTGAAGTGAATACCAGCCAGGTTGGGATTTTTCAGAGCAGGTCTGCCTACTTTAGCGCCGCTACCCGGTACAAAATTAATAACACCATCCGGGAGTCCTGCTTCTTTAAATAATTTCATAAGGTAGTAGGCACTATAAACAGCAGAAGAAGCGGGTTTCCATACTGCCACATTACCCATAAGTGCCGGAGCTGTGGGCAGATTTCCTGCGATAGAGGTAAAATTAAAGGGGGTAACAGCAAAGACAAATCCTTCCAGAGGTCGGTGCTGCAGTTGATTCCACATACCGGGAGCTGAATTGGGTTGTCTTTCAAAAATTTGCATAGCGTAATATGAATTGAAACGGAAGAAATCAATTAGTTCGCAAGCAGAGTCTATTTCTGCTTGAAAAGCATTTTTACTTTGAGCAAGCATGGTGGCAGCGTTTAACAAGTAACGATACTTGGTTGACAACAGCTCTGCCATTCTGCGGAAAATTGAAACTCTTTCCTGCCAGGGCATATGTGCCCATTCTTTTCTGGCTTCCAAAGCATTTTCAATTGCCATTTCAACTTCTTTCTTTCCTGCTTTGTGATATTTGCCCAGAAGTGTTGAATGGTCATGCGGAGTGCGACATTCTCCCATATCACCGGTTTTAATTTCTTTACCGCCGATTATAATGGGAATTTCTATTTCCTGTTTCTTGAGCTCCTCAATTTTTTTCTTAAGTAAGCTTTTTTCTGTAGATCCGGGACCATAAGGTAATATTGGTTCGTTCTTTGGTTCCGGAACATTGAATTTTGCATTAGGCATTATTCCTCCATATTAATTGTTTAATAATTTAATCTAATTTTGTAACTTCAATGGTTTGTGACATATCTTCTTTTTTACCTTTATTCTTTTCTAAAAATTCATTGAGTTCTTTAATTGTTTTATCCATCTCTTCTTCACTAAAATCCTTCTCCTCCATCTGTTCTTCCAGTGTTCCCCACACGGGTTCTCCGCACATTACGCAAACGATTCCTTTTTTTGACAAAAAATCTTGAGATTGTGGATACTTATCCAGAAGTTCATCAATCCAAATATCCTTATTTACCTTCATAATACCATATCCTAATTTTTGTTAGAATTTCAATAAGATTTTTTGGATGTCAAGCGGTGCAAAAAAATGTTTGTAAGATTTGGAAAAAGAAAATAAATAGTATGAAATTGAATTTCACTTAATGGCAAAAGAAAATTCCATTTCACCTAAAAAATTAATAAAATTTTTAAGTTACAAATATTTTTTCCCCACAAATTATTTGACAAACCAATTTTAAATATTTTAAATTTGTAAACACCTAGAGGATAAAAAAGATGCTAAAAGCAACGAGGTTTTTACAGGAAATAAGAGTTATCCAATTTAGAATATTCTATTTCTTGCTTGCCCCCCCATTTGCACTTTAACTTACTTGTATGCAGTCAATTATGGAAGATTTAATTTATTTATAAATAATGACAAAAATATATCAACAATTTATTACGGAGGTAATAAGTTCATTTAACTAGCACCTCTTCTTTTATGAAGAGGTTTTACAGAAAAACTTGAAGAAAGTTTTCTCCAAAAACCCGGGGAGTAAAAAAAAGGTGAAAAAATTTAATGGGAGTTTTAAAGATGAAAAAATTATTTTTAACAGTAAGTTTACTGCTGTGGGCCTTCAGCTTACCTGCAGCTATAATTACGGTGGATGTAAACGGTCAGGGAGATTATACAACCATACAGGATGGTATAGATGCTGCTTCTAATGGGGACGAGGTATATGTATTGGATGGTACATACAATGGTTTCAAGAACAGAAACTTAAGTTGGAGCAACAAACATATAACAGTACGTTCTCTAAGCGGACCGGATAATTGCATTATCGATTGCGAAGAATCAGGTAGAGGTTTTAATTTAATTGATAGTAATATTAGTAATGATGATTTAATCTATGGTTTGACTATACGTAACGGATTTGTAGGACAAGATGAGAATGGAGCTGGGATCAGATGTGCTAACGGGGCTTCTCCTACTATACAAAATTGTATTATCAAAGATAATTATTCTGACAATTACGCTGGGAATAATCATGACAATTTAGGGGTTGGAACTTATTGTGAAGGTAGTACGATAGTAAAAAATTGTGTAATTAAAGATAATTATGGTATGGATATCGAAGGTGGAGCCGGTATTGCTTGTAAAGGAGATGTGACAATAGAAAACTGCACATTCAGTGGAAATTATCTTTCATTCTGGCTTGGAATTGATAATCCGGTTGTGAATCGTCTTGGTCATGCTATATACGTATTTGATTCTTCTGATCTTGGTAATCCTCAGATAATTAACAATGAGTTTTATGAAAATTATGAATTCGATAGCTTTACCGGTTATGGAGTTATAGTTATTGAATCAAAATATCCCCATAATTTTGGAGATACGCTAAAAATAACAGGTAATTCTCTCCTCC
>JAGXLO010000175.1 GCA_018334695.1 Candidatus Cloacimonadota bacterium | reverse complement strand
CGGATGATATTAGTTTTGAAGGTGGATCTGTTACACCATCTATAAATAAGGCTTACTCATTAAGTAATACGGAATTGGATGTGCTTTATACAACAAATCTGAGCTCTGTTGATCCGGCTGATTATACTCTTACAGGCAGTTCTACCATAACTTTTCTTCAGGCTAATATCGATGCTACAAATCCAAAATTGGTTCATCTTTCCGAACCTTCGCAAGGTATTGATGGTGATCTGGTCATTGATGAAATAAACGATACCGAAAACGGCACGAGTTATGAATTCTATGCAGGTATAACTCCCATAGCTTATACTAATGCAAATTATCCCGATAGTCATATCCAAAATGATGTTTTAGCAACTTATCTGGGTGTGGTTTCTGCCAATGACGCCTATAACAACGTCTGGATTAGCGACGATGATGGAGCTTATAATGGAATTTTGATTTATGATTACGATTTTGTGGATGAAGTTGATGTGGGCGATCAAATATTGATAACCGGAGTAAGAGATGAATATAGCAGTGTTACCGAAATAAAAAACCCTACTCTGTTAAATACCATATCAACAGGGAATCAACCTTATGGTCCTACAACATTACAAGGAGCGGATATCGACTCTTCATTTACAGCAAATACAAATCCTGCAGAAAAATACGAAGGACAGTTAGTAAAAATCGAAGAAGCCTACGTAGAAGTTGCTCCGGATACATCAGCGGGAAATTATTATGCTATTTGTACAGATGATGGCGGAGATACATATTTCTATGTGGGAGATCAGGTGGATTATCATTTTAATAATATTAATTTGGAACAGGGAACTACCGAGACCTTGATAGGTGTGGTAGATTGGGATTACGAAAATGAATACTACAGATTGAATCCAAGATACCAGCAAGATGTACCGATAGATCAATTTAATAATACAGATGCCCAAACGTTAATTTCCAATTATCCTAACCCCGTAAGCGATTTTACCAAAATATCATTTTATAATAGAACTTCAACTGCTGAGAAAATTAAAATATTTAATTTATCCGGGCAGTTGATCAAAGTGTTAACCCCTGAGAATATTGGAGCCAACAAGTATGCAGCTAATTGGAATTGTACAGACAGTAAGGGTAATAAAGTTGCCAACGGAATTTATTTTTATAAAGTAAAAAATGGTTCCAATGTACTCTCACAAAAAATGTTAATAATAAAATAGGAGAAATTATGCTTAGAAAAGCAAAGATTATTTCTAAAACTTTCAGTTTAATACTGGTGTTATTACTAGCAACAGTAGTCTCTCTCACTGCCGCAGAAATTTATAACCAACCCTTTACCAGTGATCTGGGAGATATGGATACAGTTAGTGTAGTCGGTAGCCAAACATGGTATTGGCAGGATTATGATAATGGCTGTGCAACAATGACCGGTTTTGAAGGTGGCGCTCAGTATGAAAATGAAGATTGGTTAATAACTCCGGAATTAAGTTTTAGCGGTTATAGTGCTGTTACATTAAACTTTCGTGAAGCAATAAACTACGAAGGCGGAAGTGTTAATGATAATGAAGAAATTTTCATATCCACTGATTACACAGGTACTGGTGATCCTAATACTGCTAATTGGACAGAACTTACAGTTACAGGAAGATCAGGTGGCAATAGCTGGACTTTTGTTGATGTTGATCCTGTGGATTTATCTACCTATGACGATGAGGCTTCTGTTTATATAGCTTATAAATATACTTCATCTGATACCAATGCAGGCACCTGGGAAATTGGTGAAGTGGTTGTAACAGGAACTTCTTCTCAAATGCCCGAAATTGCAAACGTAACTCAGACTCCGGAATCAGAAATTACCTCTTCCACCACAGTATCAGTATCTGCCGAAGTAACAGATCCCGATGGAGAAATTACCTTGGTGGAATTACATTGGGGTACTGAATCAGGGAACTTAAGCAATACCATAGACATGTCTAATACAACCGGTGATAACTATGAAACAGATTCTGATATTCCGGCACAACCGGATGAAACCACTGTTTATTACGAAGTTTACGCCGAGGATGATGATTCTCCGGCTAATACAGTTACCTCTTCCGAATTTAGTTACACAGTAAATGATCCCAGTACAACAACTTTGCCCTATTCGGAAACATTCGATGATGATCTGGGAGATTGCTACACATACAGCGTTTCCGGTGATACAAAAGAATGGTATTGGTATAGCGGTGATCAAGCAGCCAGCTGTAATGGTTATAATTCAGGAGACCTTGAAACGGATTGGTTGATTTTACCGGGCATAAATCTGGATGATTATGAGAATGAAATATTTGTTTTTGATACATGGTATAATTATGGTTCTGATGATCCTGATAATTATCTCAAGGTTTTTTATTCTACAGACTATGCCGGTATAGGAGACCCAAGTACTGCAACCTGGGATTCACTGGCTTTTACACGACCTGCTTCTTCTCAGACCTGGACCTCCTCCGGAGAAATCGATCTTTCCGGAATTAGTGGTACAGGTGTTTGGATTGGCTTTAAATATAACTACAATCCGGGTAACTATAGATTATGGGAAGTCGATAATATTTCAATAAGTAGTGGACCTGTGCTTTCTGTTAATCCCACGGAACTATCAGGATTTTCCTACTTTCTTGGTAATGGACCTTCTTCCGAGCAGATATTTACTGTTCAGGGAAGTAACCTTACAGAAGACGTATCCATAACAGCACCTACCAATTATGAAATTTCAAGAACTTCCGGAAGTGGCTTTGGTAGTTCAATATCCTTAACCCCAACTGGTGGATCTATAAGTGCTACTGATATTTATGTACGACTTAAAGCCGGACTTAGTATTGGAAATTATAATGATGAAGATATTACTGTTTCTTCTTCCGGTATCACACAGACTGTTACCTGTAACGGCAGTGTATACGAAGCAATGGATGAATTGATGCTATCTGAAATCGCAGATCCGGCTGACAATTATCAGGCACGCTTTGTAGAAATTTATAATGGTAGCGGAGAAACTATAGATTTTGATTCCGAAACCTGGTATCTCTGCAAACAAGCAAATGGAAGTAGTTGGAGTGATATGCAATTAACAGGCTCTCTGAGTGATGAAGGAGTTTTTGTTATTGCAAGCAGCCAAACAGTATTTGAAGATACTTATGGTTTTAGTCCTGATATGTCGAATGGTTCAGTCATAAATGGAAACGG
>JAGXLO010000076.1 GCA_018334695.1 Candidatus Cloacimonadota bacterium | reverse complement strand
TAGGCAACAAAAACAGTTTTTTTATTTGGTCTGGGGGCTTTAACTACCATAAAAACAAGATCTTGTGCACTTTCATTATACCAGCAGTGAAGTATGTCTTTGGGGCTCTCTACCAGGGTATTGGCAGCTACAGTTGTTTTTTCATCCCCGATCTGGACGATTCCTTCTCCCTTCAAAACATAAAAAGCTACATCCACAGGAGTAATGTGTTTTTTTAGAGACTGGCCGGGCTTTAACTTAATGACAGTGATCATTGCGTCTTTACTATTATAAAGATTTCTTGCATCTACATTATGGGCGTTTTCCATTATTGAGGTCTCATCTAATTTTCTTGTAATTATCATTATAGCTCCTTTTTAAATATATAATATTATATTTTTCAATGGTTATTTTGAGTTTAAAAACTATATTTTAGCTTCATATATACCATATCATTATTATCATATTGCCCAAAACGTCCCTTGTTACCTGTAAATAGATTGACTCCGGTTGTAAGTTCAAATCCGTCATATATATCATAATAAATTTTGGGACGTAACAGTGCATCGTCATTGTTAATGCCAAAATAGGAAAACAGTTCCAGAGTTAGGGTTTCTCTTAGAAAATCTTTCCGCATCAAATAAGTTATTGTGTTCTCGTATTGGTCACTGTCTATAGATTCGTCATAATCTAAAATAGTTTGCTGGATAAACTGTGCGCTCATATTAATATCCCAGATAGTGTAATCCAATCCTAAGAGATAGTGTAGATAATTTTTTTTCACAACCCCTTGAGAGGCTTCAGAATCAGCAGTATTAAAATATTTACCGGCATAATAGGCACCTTCACTGCGAAGCACCAGTGGTCCCAGAGTAGTGCTAAAACTTCCTCCGGTAATTGTCAAGCGGTGATGTTTAGGAATAACGGTCAAGTTGGTTAATTCATGTGTTTCCGGGTCAATAGTTTTTTCTACATGCATTGTGGGGTCATCATCCCAGGCATAGCCTGCCATTAATTCAAAATCAGCAGCAGAGGTAATTGCCGAATATTTGAAAAACACTTCACTGTTTTCAAGCGATTTTTTTACTTTTTTCTGTGAATAATCAAATTGAGGAGGTATGGCAAAATTCATTTGCGGTTGCCAGATTGAAGAATCCGAGGGCATCAAAGTGGGTGTAAATACAGGTAGCCAAACTAGTTCGAAGGTGTGATTTCCAAGGTAATAATCGGCTTTTACGGCATTAACTCCCATTCTGATCTCTTCAAAATCCGGTAAGAGAAACTCTGTCATGTCCTTTGGTGATATTATATCAGTAATAAACACACCTTCAGCTTTACCCCAGATAATTTGTTGTTTTCCCACTCGCAGGTCAATCGTTCTAAAGAATATGTCCATATACGCCTGGCGCAAGCCAATGTCCAGGTCTTTTCCACTATACTGGTAGATGTAGGGATTTACCTTGAATGAGACATTGCCTTTTCTTTGTTCAATATTAAGATTGAATGTATTTCTGATAAGGGTATACTCACCGCTTTCTTTAAGTAAGGCACCGTTGTAAGTACGAACATAGCCGCTAAAGAATAGGTCGCGATCTGATGCAGTTGACGGTATGGAAATAGATAGGATTAGCAACAGCAGAATAGGAAATATTTTTAAAAACATCTTCTTCATATGATCTTTACCTACCATTATATTCCTCTTTTCATCATTCGTTCCGTAAACCAAGTATCCGAAAGTCCGGTATCAATTTCCAGATTTTCTAATATCATATTGGTTGTGTGCTCCTTCTGTACATTATACATCTGGCTGTTAGTTATAATCCAGTAGTCCTCAATTTTTTTGTAATTCTGCACACTTAGAGTTTTTAGGTGTTCACCGTCTTCGTCATAAAATTCCTTTTTCAGACCAATCCATTTGTCCTTGATAATCCAGGTGACGGTACGGGAATACATATAATCCTCTTCCTTGGGAATACTCTCAACAACATAGCAATCTTCATCATCAAGTTTCTCCTGCCTCAGCAGTATGTGTTTATCTTCCAGAGGATGTCTATCTCCCAGATCGTCATAGGTGAAATCTGAGCCCATAAAGTAATCACTCTTACTATCACTTGAGATGCGTTTTACTCTTTTTAAAGCAGGCAAATAGATCCACTGATCATCGTCCCTGCCCTCTTCATCATAACTCCAGTTCATAAATGAAGTATTGCGAACATCTGCGGGAGAGATGAAGAACATGATCTTTTTTTCCACATAACCAAAATCTTTTAGATACTGCTTGATTTCGCGAATACGTTGGTCACCGCGGGAATTGATAAGGGTCATGGTGAGTTTGCCTTTTTGGTCGTCTCCGGTGGGACGGTTATAAACATTCTGGATAATATCAAAGCCGCTAATTTCTACCTGAGCAAAAGTTGCTAGGGGATAGGACAATAAAGCTATAATTAAACTGAGGATAATTTTTCTAAATTTCATTTTTTTACTCCTTAATTTTGTATTTGGATTCCTAAAATTTTAACTCCCTGATCAGTTTTCATATTCACCGTAGTATTCTCAGTAATTAATGCCTGACCTTGAGATACTTTATGTTCAACTCCATCTAGAGATATTACTACTTCTCCTTTTAGGACAATAAATAATACATGCATATTCATTTTGCAGTCAGGTATACTTTCTCCTTGAGATAGTTCTATTATCCTGGTTTTGTATTCATCTTTCTCCACCAGGACACTGGTTTTCTCTTCACCTGTCTCGATTTTATTTAAATCAAATAACATATCTCACCTCTTTTTATTATTAATTTGTATTTTCGATTTATTTTCTTGTTGTTCTTCCATGAAATTCTCTATGATAATTCCCATTATTGTGATAAATGATATTGTTAGAACCAGTCGAGTTAGCATAAATTTTAAGCCCAGGTATTGCAACTCTATGATTTCCTGAGGAATTTTTACACAGCCCCAGGCAGATAAAAATATCACTATATTTAATATACTGGCTCCTTTTTTCTTTAAGGTTGCTGCTATAGGAAAGGCAACAAATAAAGGGCCGGTAGGAAGAGCACCAAATACAAAAGAGATTACAATACCTTTTATCCCTGATTCTTTTCCCAGCCATTTCATTACATGTTCTTTAGTTACCCAAACATTAAACAACCCCATCAGTAAAATAACTGCTGGAAGAATGGTAAGCATACTGAATGAAAAATCTTTCAACTCAGTAATAATCATGTCACCTTTATCAGTGAACATAAGAATAAGTACAAATACAATGGATATTAATGCTGTAAACAGATATGTGATTGTTTTACTACTGCTATTTTCGTTTTTCGGTTTCATAGAATCACCCCCATGATTAAAGCAATGATCACAGCAACAATAAAACTGATACCATTCCTGAGAATCGTGAATTTTTTACCCATGGTTTTAATTTCAAGGGGTAGAGTAACAACTCCGATCATTGTTAAGGTTGTTATGAATACAGCGATGGTAGAAACTCCTGCTCCTTCGCTCAATAAGGAACCGGACAAAGGGAAAGCAATCAGGGAAGGTATATGGGCAACTGCTCCAAGTACCGCCATTGCAGAAAAACCCCACCAGCCTGCTTTTTCTCCCATTAGGGCAGCTATTGTATTTCTTGGTATTAAACCTAATACCAGGCTTACAAGCAACATCATCATGATTAGAGCCGGCAGGAGTTTTACAAACATTTTCCAGGAAGATTGTAGGGCCTGTTTGGTTTTCTCTTTGTTATACGCTGCTGAAATAATTATACCAGTAATAACAATTAGATTTATTATTAATGTTGTTATCTTCATTTATCATCCTCTTTAAAATAAACATTAAAAATATGTAAGAGTAGAAACATGATTGTTAGAGTTCCCACCAGGCTGGTAAACATATTCATCGAAACCAGGGCGCCAAGTGATCTGTTTGGAGGGAATACTGAAGCCAGTAATACCAGAAATCCTGCTATCACTACCATTGCATTAAACAATATTGCTCTTCCGGAATGCCGCATGGTTTTTTGCCCGGTCAGTTGCGGATCACGTGTCTCTGTAGCATAGATTTTGTATCGCTCAATAAAATGGACAGCGTAATCAATTCCTATTCCGATAGCAATGCTGGAAAGCAAAGCAGTTGTTGTGCTTAACGGAATGTTCAATAAACCCATGACTCCAAAACTTATCATAGCAGTAATTGTAATTGGGACAACTCCTATTAGTCCTGCTTTTATGTTTTTGAACATCAAGGATAAGAGTATTATAACTATAATTAGTGAGATCAGGATGCTTTTTATTTGTCCCTCTAATATAAGATCTGTAAAGACAAGTCCCTTGTAACCTGAACCTGCAAAATTTACTGAAACACCCATTTTTTTTAATTCGGGAAGATGTTCTTTGATCCTATCGATGGAGCTGTTAAGAGCAATGGAATTGTCGCTTTTTAATTGAAATGTTACATTAGCTTTTTGATAATTATAATCTACTACTTCCCAGAGATTTTCCGGGTCTCCAGACATTTCGTACAGCAGCAGATACTGTGCTACCAGCTCCTTGTTTTGGGGAATTACATTATATCTGGCGCTGTCAGAATGCATGACCTTATTCATGCGTTTGAGGTAATCGGTGAGCGAAAACGAATTTCCTACAATAGTGAGAGAACTTTCTACATCTGCTTGCATTTCATCAATTTTTTTCAAAATTTTAGGCTTCTTGAATGCATCCGGCTCTTCAGAATCCAGGATTACATTCAAGGTAGATGTACCACCAAAATGTTTGTTGATGAAGGTATCGGTTTTTACAATATCACTATCTTTTTCAAATTTATCGAGGAAACTAGAATTGATCCAGACATTGGTCATACCATAGATTGATACACCGATGATCAGGGCTGTAAGAATTAGTGTAATATATTTACGTTTAATAACAAGATGGGCAATAGCACTGAGAAATTTATTTTCATTTTTTCGTACATTGGAATTTTTTATTTTCCAGCCAGGAAGTCCAAATGTCAGTAAACCGGCAGGAATCAATAAGAGTGAAAGAAGCATAGCGCTTAAAACTCCAAAGGCAGTAAATAATCCAAAATACTTAATGGGAAATACTTCCGAAGTTAACAGCGAAATAAATCCTACTGCAGTAGTCACAGATGTCATAACCACCGGTTTCCACATTTCATTCAACATATCAAATACAGCTGTTTTCCTGTCAGCCTGCGGATTATTTTTCATGAAAATATGTAGGTGGCTGTAGAGATGAATTCCATCCGCCACACCAATGGCAATGAGCATAACTGGGATCATGGTAGAAACAGCATAGATGGGAATTTTTAGAGAAGCCATTAAACCGAAGGTCCAGATTACACTAAAGAAAACCACAAGTAAGGTAAACCCGGCAGCCTTTATGCTACGTTGAACCAGAAGTAACACAATAATTATAATTATTATGACAAGGGGCACCATCCGCTGCATATCGCGTGGACCCAGATAAGCCATAGTTCCCTCTACAATGGGACGACCGGCAACATACAAATTCTCTGGATTTTCATATTCTTCAACAAGATTGAGTAATCTGTGATATAATTCCTGAGAAAAAGTGTCTTCACCGATTTCGGCTATGATCAGGGTAACGGTTTCATCTTTATTAACCAGTCGTTCATAGACCATTTCATTGTCACGAACATTATTGCGAAGAGTAATCATTTCTTCATGGTTTTGCGGGACTTTTTTGAAGAAGGGCTTTACGTCCAATCCGAATTCAGTACCTACAATATTATCAGAAGAATAAAGTGATTTTACATCATCTTTATCAATCTCCTCCATACTTTGTAATTTTTTCGTAAGAGATTTAACCTTTTCAAGAGTTGACTGATTATAAACCCCCTTGCTGTTTTCGATAGCAATGATAATTCCATCTTGGATATTAAACCATTCTTCCGCCTGGTTGCTATAAATAAAGGCAGGGTGATCCTGAGGCATATAATCGTCGAGGTCAGTTTCCATACTGGTATTTTGACGCATTACAACAAAAAAAGCTATTGTGATTATAAGACTTAAAATCAGGATCAGTTTTGGATATTTTAGGACATATTTAAAAAATTTTTTCATTTGAAATTTCCTTATTTGAATAATTTGTTAAAATTACTTAACGAGTAATTTTTTAATACTCTGCCACATTTGCTTACCTTCATTTTCCAAATCATAGCTAAAATCGGAAAGGCGCCATTTAGTTACTATCAGCCGTAATGTACCTGTTATGATGAGAGTTAATTGTTTGTCTGAGATGTCGGTACGAATTGTGTGAGATAGCTGTCCTGCATGAATAATATTCTGAATCATCGATTGATTCTGATGCATTATCTTATAGACTTTCTTGGATAACCTATTATCGTTTTGGAATATTTCTTCGGCAAAAATAACTGCAGCCAGGGCGGGTTTATGCTTGAAATTTCTTATAGCCTTCTCAAACATAGTCTGTAGTTTTTCTAAGGCTTTCTCCTTATCATTCAATATGGGAGCTTTAATGTTTGTAATAATATTGTTTTCAAAACTGGTCAGAATTCCCAACAGGATATCCATTTTACTATCAAAATGACGATAGATACCACCCTCCACAATACCAATTTTTCCTGATAGGTTTTTAATGGTCAGATGTTGGATGCCTTTTTCGGCAATCAGTTCGATGGCAGCGTTGATAATTTCTTTTTGTCTTTTAGTAAATGATTTCATAAATTCTCCAATAAGTGAACGTTTACTCACATATTAAGATGTTAGTTTTTATTGTCAAATATTTTTTAAAAGATTACAAATTAAATTATGGAATAGTAATTTTAAATAAGATGATTTCCACTTAATCAAATTTACAAAAAGCAGTTAACTAATTTTTACTCATCACTAAAACTTTTTTCAAAATTATTTCCCCTGCGTATTAAAGTAACGAAGATAATCAAGCTAAATATACATTCCAGGTAAGTGGGTATCATGCTGTGACCGGCTACCAAACTTCCCTTCGGTATGGTTATATTTCTGGCACGATAACTCATAATGAAGAAGTTTATAATTCCCGCCAGACTTACAATAAATAATACTAAAGTCACCAGGATGGAAGCAGTCCAGCTCCAGTCTTTACTTCGGAGCAGTCCTACTCCGCATATAATAGCAGCCAGGGGTAGAATAAAGTTTGAGAGAAGGGCATAAATACTATAGATGAGATTATTCAGGACAACATTATTCCCGACAAAGGGATATTGCAGTAGCCACCAGGAGAATTTGAGGTTGGGAAGCAAAACTATTATTCCATAAAGAAAAAAAATTGCACCTATTATTTTTGTTATTAAATTGTCCTTCTTATTCATATTCAGACTCCGTTTTTATAATTGTGTTGTAAGACATCATGCCAGAGTGAAGAAAAATTATATGTAGATTATCAGGATTGTTAGGAAAATTAGTGATTATATAAAATTTATGGTCAATTTATTTATGAAAATTTTGTAAGAAAAGAAATTTGGTATAGGGTATTAGGTTTGGGGTTTTGGGTGTGGGGTAAAAAAATTCGAGTGATGTTGTGTTATTGGGTATTAGTAGGAATTAATCGGTATTAATTGTTAGAGGAGAGATTTTCAGTTTTGAATTATTTAATTTTTCTCTTTACTTGTGACCAGTCACGCGTCACTTGTTACTTTTTTTACTTATTAATTATTCACATTCTTTGGTGAGGAGTTTAGTTATATTTAGGAAGAAGTTGGAATTATTGGGAATTTGTAGGAATTGATAGAAGTTGGTTATCTGAAGTCGGGAGTTGGATGGCTGAAGACAGAAAACGGAATACGGATCACTGACCATCGATTACAGTTGACAGATTACCGATAATAATTACTGCGTAATTTTATTTTTTGATTTTAGCCAGTAGAGATGGAGAAGAGTCAGTCCGATAATTTTTGCCAGAAAGTCCACTATGATGATTGTTTCTGGAGAGGGAGCGTCAAATGTTAGCTTAAATAAGCCACCGGATTTCCAGTGTCCACGCAGCAAGAATCCCATAAAGTTTGCACCGTTATGAATGCCAACCACCAGCCAGATTGAGTGCCAGCGAAAGTAAGCATAGGCAAGCACCAGTGCAATAGAAAAGCGGGAGAGAAAAGCAGAAATACTAAAGGGCTCCAGTACATGATGAACCGCTGCAAAAATCAAAGATACAAAGATCAAGATCCAGATCATCGCTCCGGGCTTGTCATTGAACTGCTCGATGGGATAAGCACGGAAAACCAGCTCTTCCTTTAAGGAATTAAGGGTAAGAAGAAAAAGAAACCAAAGAGCAAAGTAACCAATTACAGAGATGGCTGGAACCCCGGAGGGAACATTCCAGCTTAGTTGCACGTTTCTGCCAATAAGACAATCCAGCCCAAATTCTGCCACATACAACCCGATACCAAAGGTAGTTCCCAGAAGTATGGGCTTCCAGAAAGGCTTCTTGAATCCCAGTGAACCGAATTTTCTTTTGTGGATAAAACGCATAACGAGCCAAATCAAGATGAATTGAGAGGCGGAATAGAGAATTCCAATAAACATCGTACCAAAGGTGGGTCGAAAACCGGCTCCCTGCAGATGAGACGGATCCACCTGCAATAATTTTGCCAGAGGTAACACTCCCAGAGTGGTTAAAATTGCAGCAAACAAAACCAGAATGATAACCACAATTCTCAAAGGTAAAGGTAAACGATATTCTGATTGAAGACTACTGTTCACTATTTGTTCTTTTTTAGTTTTATCTTCCATTTTTGCTCCCGGGTTATAGTATGATGATATACAAATTGCAAATAACGACGTGCTGATCACAAATCAGAAATCTGTCCAGATAGTTTTAAAACAGATTTCATATTTTTTTGGAAAGGAGTACATAAAAAATATTGCAGTCAATTAATTTATTAAAATTTTGTGTATTTAAATAAAAAAAGACCCGGGAAATGGGTTTTGGGTGTAAGGTGTAGGGTTTGAGGTGTAGGGTGTAGGGTGTGTGGTGTAAGACAAAAAAAATTATATGGCTTTTATTTTATCAGGTATTAGTATGTATTGGTAGGAATTTATGGGTATTAATTGTCTAAGGAGTAATTTTCAATTTTTAATTTTAAATTTTAAATTTTCATCAGCGGATTCACTATTCACATTCTTTGGTTTAGTAGTTTAGGAGTTTAGGGGATTAGTTATATGTAGGAATTGATGAGTATTTGTAGGTATTAATTATAGAATAAATGTCTGAAGTCCGAAAACGAAAAAAAGATTACCGACAAGCGACCAATGGTTACCGTTTACAGTCCCGTCCTGATATATGTTGACACTAATCTTAAAATACCATTGTCACTCTGAGGAATCCCGATTCATCGGGTAACGAAGAGTCTCCCAAAAGCTGATAATATGTTATTAATTGTAGGTATAAACCGTTAAGGCATGAAGGCGAAAGTAGAGAATGACTGTGTGACTATGAGACTATGGGACGTTGAATACGTAAGTTTGCCAGAGCTTTGCGAAAGAGGACTTCCATAAGGAAGAGCTCGAGCAGGGAAAAGGAGAAGGGAAAATGATAGGAACTGTTATATATTTATAAGTTTTCGACATATTCAATTAAATTAAAATCATTCCACTTTCTTAAAACAATGTCGTTGAATATAATAGGCACATATCTGTTTTCTAACACATTACATTTATTAATATCTTTAATTGTTTTACAAGCAAATATATTATTTTCTGATAATATTTTTAAAGCAGCTTTTAGGAAACCAGCCTTCTTAAAAAGAGGAACAAAATAATATTGATGTAAAAGCTGAAGGACAAATGCACCATTCAACTTTTTTCCTTTTTCAGTGTATGAAGACATATAATGAATCAAATTTTCCGATTCCAAATTATCGTCAAAATCACCATACCAATTAATAGAATGTGAAAATTCAATTAATTTTGCACATGACATTTCAGCAATATACTCATCTCTTAAAATTTTCCATAATTCGTTCAGCATTTCTTCGTAATTATCAGCATCTTCTTTTACATTTATTTTACCAAATTTATATTCTTTTTTCGCATGCCCAATTTCGTGGAAAACATTTTTTAATGCTAATAAACTCTCCTTATTTAAAATAATTTGCCCATCGTTACTAGCTTGAGTTTGCGTATTCTTTATAATTTTTTCTATAACTTGTATTGTTAGGAAAACTATTGATTTGTCATAATATGATATTGTCTTTCCTGAAACATTACACCCCTTAAAACCTGTAAATGAGATTGTTTCATCCCAACAATGAACAGTTTTTACGAGTTCACTTTCTTTGCAGATAATAATTTTTTTAATGTATTTTGTAATATTAGGAAAGGATTTTTTAATAAAATTTTCCAGAATTTGTTTTTGTGATTTTGTTAATTTTTTTGTTGTAATAAAAGCCATAATATTTAAAAACTCTAAATTTTTAAAAAACAGTAGCTTGCGATGTTCGGTGCGAACTGCCGTTAGGTTATTATTTTATCGCACTAAGCCTGAGTTCTATTTTAAATATTTTATATATAATTCATCTGTTAAATCAAAAGCCTTAAGTAGATATTTAAGTCTCTTAAACTTTTCTTTACTGTTAAGGGATGTCTCGATAAAATATGTTTCACTAATTTTTTTAGGTTGTCTTAATTTTTCGGGATTATTTGTTAACTCCATCTGCTCTTGTAAATCAGTAATAAAGAACTTTTTAGGTTCTAAATCAAACAAAGTTGATATCACAAAAGCATATAATTCTGTTATATTTTTCAATTTCTTTTTTTGATCTAAAAAAATCTCCCTC
>JAGXLO010000174.1 GCA_018334695.1 Candidatus Cloacimonadota bacterium | reverse complement strand
TAAATTACCGAAATAATGAAATAATATCACGGCTAATATGCTTCTGTTGGTTCCAAAATAGATGAATCCGTAAACCACCGAAGTAAAGAGGACCGCAACCATATAATTCCAGAACAAACCACTACCTAATCCTAGCTGATACTGATATGTTCCTTCTACAAAAAATAGAGGAAGATGCCAGATAGACCACATAAAGCCCAGGAATAAAACTGCAGCAGAAAAACCCCATTTTTTATTTAATAGAGGTAATGCAACTCCTCTCCAGCCCAGCTCTTCCGGAAGCGGACCAAAAAAGAAGAGCATTAAAGCATAGGGTATAGTCATATTAGATGATAAATTGAAATCAAAACCGGAAGTAGTAAAAAGCGGAGCAAAAATTGCAGCAAGGAGTCTTAATAAAATGGGAAAAGTAATTATTATGACGACCCATTGCCATTTTATGCGTCTAAAGTCAATCACGCTTTTCCAGTAATCTTTTCTTTGTGTTTGATCACAGAAATAGTAAACAATAAAAATTGCAGCAATAGTAGGACTTAGCATGCCCAGATACAAAACAGTCCCAAAACCTGGAGTTGAAATAAAAAATGATTTTTCCAAAAGCATCAATATAGCAGTTACCAGAAAAGGTAATCCATGGGATATGAGGAAGAAATAAAAAATTTTTCGGATTATTGATTCATTCTTTGCATCAGGCATTATTTTAACTCCTGAAAGTAAACTTTATTAATATAAATCAAAAGCAAAGGGAAGCAGTTCTGTAATAAGATATTTTTGGTAAGTACCGTTTTCATAGAGTATTATTTGAGTACCAGAGCCGAATTCATAAATTAGCTGTCTTTCAGCAGCTGCAGGTGGAGCGAGTTTACCATTTGGCAATAAGTTTACTGCGGCTACAAATTCGCTTTCTCCACTGGAAATAGCTTTTAGGATGGCAGTTTTTAGAGCGGGTGTGGTTAAATTATAAACAGCATTTTCTACATTACAGCCTGCGTAAATATTTCCCTTTTTAGTTAGGAGAGCTGCTCCCACGGAAAAATCAGAATAGGGTGCATAGGCAAAGCGTGAAACTTTGCGAGCTCTGCTGATTAGCTGCTCGATTTGTTCATCAGATACTGGTTCTACAAACCATTTTTTATAAATTTTGCTATATTCTCGATTATTCCTGATATTTCTGAATCCCTGATTGAAAGCTTCCAGAATATCTGTCCGATCCTTTTCTATAGCAAAATAAATCTGTTTGAGTTCCAGAGGAGTTCCTACACTAACAATATCCTTAATATCATTTTTTCTCATATTGTAGTATGCAGTTTTTGCTGCTCCCACAAAGGCATAAACTTCTCCCCGGGAAAGAGCCAGAAGGGCAGATTTTTCGGTTTCGTATAATTTTATTTTTTCATGTCCATGATCTTTTACAACATCAGCATACCAGGAGCCTTTTTGGGTTCCGATATACTTATTCTCAAGATGCGAGAAAGATTTTATTCTGGAATCAGATTTTACAAATATTCTTACCTGCAGCCGACTATTGGGGATACTAACAAAATTGTAGAGTTCTTTTCTCTCCTCTGTTTGAGCCATACCGGAAGTTATCTGAATTTTACCTTTATTCAGATTTTTTTGAACTTCAGCCCACTGTCCCGGTTTTAATTTCAACTCGTAATTGGAATCTTCCAAAATCGCTTTAGCAAGATCGATTTCAAACCCAACTGTTTGTCCATTTTTCACAAAGGTAAAGGGCGGAAAATCTTTATCAAAAGAATAAATTATTTCTTCTGCAAAAACATTGGAGACAATTATCATAAAAACCATTAATATTAAAAGTATTTTTATTGATTTCATTTTTCTCCTTATAAACTTGTAATATCGATGAAATGATTTTCTGATAAGTTCAGATTTGAAAGAAGGCTATGTCAATTTTTTATAAAATTTTTAGAGTTTTTAGAATTGTAAGGATTCCCAATAAACCCACTACTACAGCGATAACTACTTTAATGATTTTTTCCGGAAGTTTTTTTCAATATTTTCAGAAAGCGGTACTGAGAGAACAGCTCCTGCCATCAGCCAGGGTACAAGGAACAATTGTTAGCAAAAACCTTCTTTTTTTTTAGAAAACAATATTTAAGTATTATTCATTTTAATGACCTGAAATTACCTGTCTTGTGAAATCTCTGAAAATTTCATTTGGATCCACTTGATTTAACACATCGCACAGAAAAGCCATTCTGCTTAAAGTAGAAGTGCCGGTACACTTTAGTGTTATTACTGTACAATAACCGGTACCAGCCATTGAGACTATTGTATTCTGTAGAAGCCCATAAGTAACCGTAATAGGTCATACTATAATTGAAGCTACCATCGTTGTAGTATCTATAACCGCCAGGAAAGAAACTAAAACCGCTGGTATCAAATTCAGGATTATCCCTTAAAGAACCATTATGCCATAACTCGTAGCCACCCGCTAGCTTACTTCCTTCATTTGTTCCCCGCCAGCTAGTATTGTTTGCCTGGCTCTGACTCAGGCCGAGATACATCTCTAATTGCTTAATCTCATCGTCTGTGGGCACATGCCAGCCTTCCGGAGCTAAACCTCTGGAGTCATTCACAGCAAACCAGTTATAGAGAGCACCGTAAGTGTCTCCATTGGCAGAATTATTGTTGTAATAACAATAAGCGCCACTGGAAAGCCCGGCCCAAGTGCTGTTATTCGTAACATTGGGAATTGCATCTCCGTTTCTATAGTGGGTTACCTTCAGGTTTTCTGCCATCCACTCCTGATCGCCAATTATTATTGTTCCATACTCATTACAATCAATGTCGGTAACAGTACCGTATCTGGTTGCTGTAATAGTATAGAATAGGTTAGTGCTGGTTATGGCAGATTCATGTGTAAAATCTGTCAATGTGGTTCGACTAACAAAGTTATCTGTATTATTAATGTCAATATCTGGTGTATCAGCAAAATAGATGTTATAATAGCAATAGCTTGCATTAATTGAATCCCCATTAATATCAGTTGTAACGGGACTCCACGATAAAATAACGTCGTCCCCAGAAACTTCGATAACCACATCCTGGGGGCTACTGAGTTGTGTAACTGATTCTCCAAAGCTGTTATCTTCTCTCTGCAGGTTTGTAATATAAGAAACTGCAGATAGAGTATTAGCTTGTAAAATAGCAATAAGGAAAAAGGTAAAAACAATTAAATTTTTTCTCATAATATCCGC
>JAGXLO010000075.1 GCA_018334695.1 Candidatus Cloacimonadota bacterium | reverse complement strand
AGCATCTCACCGTGAGTATAAACGTCCACTCCCGTGTCTTTGGTCTGCTCCAGCAACTCTTCCATATCCTTGAGATCATGTCCGCTTATGAGAATTCCCGGGTTATCTCGAACACCAATATTAACTTCCGTTATCTCGGGATTGCCATAGGTTTTTGTATTTGCTTTATCAAGCAGTGCCATTGTATTAACAGCAGTTTTTCCTGCTTCTAAGACAAACTCAACCATTTTATCGATACTTAAATCTTTTTTGGTAGCAGCCAGTGCTTTTATAATAAATTTGTATATCTCTTCATCTTCATAACCCAATACAGCTGCGTGATCTGCATAGGCGCAAATACCTTTTAGACCATAGGTCACCAGTTCTCTTAACGACCTGAGATCTTCATTTTGTGTCTCGAGAACGCCCACATTTTCTGATTTAGCAATCAAATTTTCATCGTCATTAGGAGTCCAGGTAGCTGCATCCGGAAGATTATCAAAGAAGCTGTCATTTTCTACATTCTCCAGCACCTTTTGCCTTAATTCTTCTCTTAGCTCTAAAGCATTTTTAATATATTCTTTTACACTTGTGCTGGAAAAATTGGTGTTAGTAATTGTTGTAAAAAGAGATTTTATTATAAATCTACCATATTCGTTCTCAAATTTATCTATTTCAATAAGTTTTTCCGCATAAAATGAAATGCCTTTTAAAATATATATTAGCAAGTCCTGCAGATTTGCAGTTTGGGCTGATTTGCCGCATCTGCCTCTGGCGTATTGACAACCTTCGTTCTTTAATGTTTCCTGACATTGATAACAAAACATACTCATATTAGCTCCTTTCCTTTTTGTTTTTGTGTTTAATTACTAAGACTATCAATTTTTTATCAGTATTGTTCTTGATGCCATGTTTAGATTTTAGCTCACAATTCAAAACATGATTTTCCTGAATTATGTATTCTTTATCGTCGAGTAAAAATGTAGCAGTTCCCTTTGTAACATAAAATTGAACCGGAAATGCTACGCTATGTGGTTTTAGATAACTGTTTGGTTGTAAAGTTAGATGTACTATTTCGCAATCAGGATTATCGGATAGCTGTTTAGCAGTTATACCAACTTTCTGTTTTAAGGTTTTTAATTTATTAGCTGTAATTATTTCCATATTATTTACTTCCTTTTTTAGATTGAATTAGCTATTTGTGTTTGTTATTATTTGTTTAAGGTTCTGCCAGAGGGAAAGTCCTTCTACTTCAATATCAAAAGAAAAATTGTTCAAACTCCATTGTGTGATAAGAAGGCGTGAAGAGCCAATAACTATGCGGAAGATAGTTTGTGCATCTATATCATTTCTTATATCACCTGTTTTTTGACCTTGTTTTATGATGGTTTCTAGTTGTAGTTTATGCTTCTGCATTATTTGTAATACACCTTTAGAGAGGTCGGGGTCATGCTGAAAGATTTCTTCGGAGAACATAACTTTTGCTAATTCCGGGAACTGCTTGAATTTTTTAAATCGGTGCTGGATGAAATGTTCAATTTTTTTGAGAGGATTGGTAAATTTTTTATGCAAATCTTCGTAGTTTTCAGATAGTTCTTCAAAACGAGCAAGAATTGCCAGTAGAATATCTTTTTTGCTGGAAAAGTGTCTGTAGAGGGCAGCTTCTGTGAAATTCATATTTTTTGCAATATTTTTTACTGTAAGTCTCTGGATTCCTTTGTGTGCAATAATTTTAACTACCGCATCGGTAATTTCTTTTTGTCTTTCTGTCATATAGGCATCTCCGTAAGTAAGTATTTACTAACTAAATTAATAAAATTTTAAGTAGTGTCAAATTATTTTTGGAATTTATTAGAAATTATAAATATTTAGCAGCTATAGCTGCCAGCAGAGAACGTTCTCCCTTTACTAGTGTCACGTGTCCGGCTAATTGTTCATCCTTAAATTTTTCTGCAACTATGCTTAGTCCGTTACTTTCCGAATCGAGATAGGGAATATCAATCTGGTACGGGTCTCCGGTGAGTACTACTTTTGTATCGTCTCCGGCTCTGGTTAATATTGTTTTCATTTCATGAGGGGTGAGGTTTTGGGCTTCGTCCACAATCAGATACTGGTCTGGTAAACTGCGACCTCTAATATAGGTTAGAGGTTCCATCTGTATAAAGCCAAAATCCAGATAGTCGTCCATTGTCGTATTTGGCTTGCTACTGGATGTTTTCTTTCCCAGATTCTTCTGCTGTTCTTTTGTATGCAAAAGTATTTCCATATTGTCGTATATGGGTTGCATCCAGGGATCATATTTTTCTTCTTTGGTGCCTGGTAAATAACCAATGTCTTTACCCAGAGGAAAAATGGGACGTGTAACTATGAGGCGAGAATACTTTTCTTCTTCAATAACTTTGCGCAGACCGGCTGCCAGAGCCAGAAGGGTTTTACCTGTCCCTGCCATACCAAGCAGAGAAACTATCTTTATATCATCATCCAGGAGAATTTCAAAGGAGGCTTCCTGTTCCGGATTAAGAGCTCTTATTCCCCAGACTCTGTTCTTGGTATAATCCTCAATAACCTGCACCGTATTTTCGTCTTTATCGTAACGAGCTACAATATTATTACCAAAGTTGTCCTTTTCATACATTAATAAAAATTGATTATAGTATTGCAAGCCAAAAGTGTTTTTTATTTCCAATTCTTCTCTTAAGTTTTGTAACTCTTTTTTAGAAGTTTCGTGCTTTAAAATACCTGTGTATAATTCCTCAAAATTTACTTTCTCATGTTCATAATTTTCTGCTTTGATCCCAAGTGTATCTGCTTTAATTCTTACATTTGCATCTTTGGATACAAGAATTACTTCTGTATTCGGATTTTCAATTTGCAGGTGTAGGGCTGTTCCGATTATTAAATTGTCGTTTTTGTCAGTAATAAGATCGTTGTTGAGGTCTTCCGAAACTTTGTGAGAAAGTGAAACTTTTAAGGTTCCGCCGGTTTTAGTTTTAACTCCTTTAGAGAGTGAATTCTTTTTTCGCAATTTATCAAGCAATCTACTGATAAAACGAGCATTTCTACCTTTTTCATCCATCCCCTTTTTTAAGGAGTCTATTTCTTCTATTACTGTAATTGGAATTACAATCTGATTTTTCTCGAAATTATAGACCGCATTTGGGTCATGAATCAATACATTGGTATCGAGCACAAATATTTTTTTCATATTCCTCTTTTCTTACTGATTAAATTTGTCGTTTGCATAATTTATGAGAAATAATAAATTTTATAAGAAAGAATGCAGGGTTGTACAAAAGTGTCAAATTTTGCATAATTTATATTCATCTGATATTGGGTGAATGATCATGAGAAATTTTAGGAGCTTTTCGCCATTTTCGTCCATCTTTTTTTAGCAGCTTATAGGAATCAATAGGTCCCATGCTTCCTGCCTGGTATTTATGTAGTTTTGCCGAAGGGATAATCTTATTCAAAATCGGATTAATAATTTGCCAGCTGGATTTATTCTCTTCCCAGCTTGTAAATAAGGTCCTGTCTCCTACTACCACATCATACATAAGATGCTCGTAGGCATTTAGGGTTTGGTAACCAAACATACAATCATGGCAGAAATCCAGAGATACTCTCTTGAGTTTATATTCGTGTTCAGGCGTTTTCGTGTTAAACTCAATAGAAATACCTTCGTGAGGTTGTATTCTAATTGTTATAACATTGAATTCGGGAAATACATTTTTCATTTTTTTAAACAAATTACATTCCACTTCCTTAAGTCTTAAATTTATCTCTGCATATTTTTTCCTCATACGTTTCCCTGTGCGAACATAAAAAGGAACATTTTTCCATCTTTCGTTATTAAGGGAAAATTTCATTGCTGCAAAAGTTTCCGTATTACTATTTTCAGAAATTTCTTTTTCCTCTGTATATCCGACTGTTTCTTTATCATTCACAAAACCAGCGGTATATTGGCCTACCACTACATCCTCCTTTTTTACTGTTTCTATGGAATGAAAAATATCTATTTTCGCCTCGCTTATATGTTCAGGAAGCATAGATTTAGGCGGTTCCATAGCAACCAGAGATAAAATTTGTAGAATGTGATTTTGAATCATATCTCTTATAGCTCCTACCTGTTCGTAGTAATCTGCCCGTGCCTCTATTCCCTCACTTTCAGCAACAGTTATTTGTACATTATCAATAAATTTTCTGTTCCATATTTGTTCGAATATTGTATTACCAAAGCGGAAAACCATAATATTCTCTACTAATTCTTTTCCTAAAAAATGATCAATACGATATATCTGTTTTTCATCGAAAACTGATGAAATATACTGATTCAATTTTTCAGCCTCTTTTAGATCATTTCCAAAAGGTTTTTCCACGATAACGCGGTTAAAGCCTCCAGCATGAATTAGTCCATTTTTCTTTATAATCTGGATAGCTTTTTTAAAAAATTCGGGTGGTATTGCCAGATAAAATATTCTATTGTTAAATTTATTTTCAGAACTAATTTTGTCTTGGAAATTTTTAAGATCAGGCTTATTGAAATCAAGTGATATGTATTGGATAAGTGACGTAAATTCTTTTATTTTTTTTCTTTTATAATTTTCTACTATCTGCTCTAATTCTAACTTTTTTATAAATTTTTTAGTACTTATATCACTTCTGGATACGCCAATGATTCTAAATTTATCAGGCAAGCCACCTTTACAAAACAAACTGTATAGACTTGGCATCAATTTTGTCTTTGTAAGATCTCCTGTTGCACCAAATATTATAATTTCAAGATTATTCGGTTTTTGGGATGACATAATTACTCCTATATATTATTTGCCAAATTCGGATACCACATATGATTTGGGTAAATTATCAATAAGTTTAGCCGGGCAATTTCTGTATTTTAGAGCGGAGTTTTGATATTTTTGGAAAGCAGCTTTTTTCTCTTTACCAGAAAAAAGCAGAACACCAATTTTAGCTTTTAGAAGCAAATTTTTCGAAATGCTCATCCTATTTGGAGGTGGTTTGGGCGAGTTTTTCACATGTATCAGATTTTCGGAATCATTTTCAATGGAGTTGTGTTCTGGGAATAAGGAGGCAATATGACCGTCTTCTCCGGCACTAAGATAAACAACATCATATTTGCCGCCATATAAATCTAATTGTGAAGTGTAAAGCTCAATTGAGCGGTCAACATTATCGGGATTAAACGGAAAGGGATGTAGATTTTTTAAAGGAACGGTTTCTGCCAGTTCTTGTCTGATCAAACGGAAATTATTTTTTTTGTGAGTAGGTGAAACTATTCTTTCGTCAACCATAAAGATATGTATATTATACCAATTTAATTTGCTTTTTTTTAGAACAGACAATATTTTTACAATACTTCTTCCACCCGGTAAACCCAGAACTACTACTTCTTTATGCATTAAGATTTCATTTAGAGATTTGCAGATGATTTTTGCCGTTTCTACATACACATTTTCAGCTGTGCAATTTATAATTTTTGACATGAAATATTTTAAGGATCTATTTCTTTTTTATAGGATGGCCACCGAATTCATTTCTTATAGCTGCTAACATACGGTAGGCGAACGAATTTTTCTCTCTGGAGGCGAATCTTGATTGTACAGCAAAAGTATTTACCAAAAATGGTACAGCTTGATCGATTGCTTCTTTAGCAGCCCATCTTCCTTCTCCGCTATCATCAACATAAGGTTTCAGGTAGGATAATTTGTCGTCTTTTTTTAGAGCACTCGCAGTCATATCCATGAGAAATGAAGTAATGATACTGCCATGACTCCAAACATCAGCAATTTCGTCCAGTTTAAGATCTTTGTAATGCCCGTTTGCAAGCAGGTCAAAACCTTCCGCTATAGCCTGCATCATACCATATTCAATTGCATTATGGATCATTTTTATGTAGTGACCACTACCATTTTTACCAATATAGGCAAATCCTTCTTTTATACAAAGAGATTTAAACAACGGCTGCATCTTTTTGTAGATTGATTTATTACCACCCACCATCATACAATATCCTACTTCTGCTCCTTTAAGACCACCGCTGACTCCGATATCCATAAATTCAATATTTTTCTGTTTTAGTTCTTTGTAATGTTCGATAGAATCACGAAAATTAGAATTCCCGCCGTCAATTATTATATCTCCATGTTGTAAAATCAAAGCTACTTTTTTAATCATTTTATCAGTAACATCTCCGGCGGGTAACATTATCCAGATAATTTTTGGTTTGCTTTGTAACTTGTTTACCAGATCCTCTATATCACTGGAAGGGACAGCTCCTTTTTTTTCTACTTCCTTAACTGGCTCCGGAGAACGGTTCCAGACCACTACTCTATGATTGTCTTTCAGAAGACGCAGAACCATATTTTTACCCATTCTCCCTAATCCAATAAAACCTATTTCCATAATAAACTCCTTATAGATTTATTTAGTTAAATTTGCGTATTCGGGAACAATATCCTTGGTAAAATTTTTCATTCCCTCCTGGCTTTTGTCGTGAACAAGCAATTTTTTTATCACCTTGTAGGGGATTGTTGCAATATCCGCTCCAGCCAAAGCTGCTTCTCTTACCTGTCTTACATTACGCATGGAAGCAGCCAGTACTTCAGTTTCTATATCGTAGTAATCGAAAAGAGCAGCGATCTTTTCAACCAGGTCTATGCCGGAAAATATACCGTTATCATCCAGATATTCTTCTTCTGTTTGCCAGCCTTCAGCCGGGAAATAATCCGATTTTTCAAATACGATACCATTGTTCTTTCTGATATAATCATCAACCCTACCGGCAAAAGGGCTAACATAAGTCGCACCTGCTTTAGCGGCAAGTAAGGCTTGCTCCGGCGTGAAAACAAGGGTACAGTTTACAGGAATATTTTCATTTGCCAGAGCCCTTATAGCATTAATTCCGTCAAAATCTCTGTTTTTATTATCTACAAAGCTCGGGTTGACAGGAATTTTTATGACAACGTTTTCAGCTACAGGATTGAATATTTCATAGAGTTTTTTTGCCTGATGTATCATTTTATCAGCAGTATATTCAGTAACTTCCAGGCTTACGGGGGTTCCCTGGGCGGTTTCAAGTACTTTTTTTATGTAATCTTTTATTGAAATATTTTCGCCTTCTGCTTCCAGTTTTTTAACAGCCTTCTTCAGAAGCGATGGATTGGTGGTAACTCCGTCGATAATTCCATAGCTATATGCTTCTTTGATTTCATGCAATTTTGCCGTATCAATAAATAATTTCATGTTTGTTCCTCCTTACAAAATTTTTATGATTCAATTTTATAATATAAACATTTTAAGCATAAGTAAAGATGTCATTTCTTGTCTATAAATCATCTTTGAAGAATTGAACTGTTCGCTGCCAGGCAATGTTATAGTTTTTACTTATATTATGATCATCACCTTGGTATTTGTACAGTACCACGGTTTTATTAGCCTGTTCCAATTCCTGCTTTAGATGAACGGAAAGCTCCACGGGAACACTGTGGTCTGTAGTGGCGTGTTGTAGCTGAATAGGGGCTGAAACATAATCCAAATAGTGGTAAGGGTCCATTTTATTCCAAAAGTCCGGATTCTTGCTGGGTAAGCCGTATTTTTGCACCAGCTCAATATTTCTGTTTCTGAGGAAAGGGATCTTCTGGTTGTGAGTTTCCAGCATATCTTCAAAACTGCCCACAACTCCTGCCCAGAATGAATAGGCTTTCAATTCTGTGGTGATAACAGCTACTCGTATTCCAATTTCACCACCGTTGGAATGTCCCCAGTAGCCAATTCTGGTGGTATCTACATATTCGTGCTTCTTTATAGACGATATGGCGTGCAGAGCATCTATAACATATTTCTGGGAGAAGTGGGAACTGGCTGGTTCGCCTTGTGAGTTGCCGTGACCGCGCAGATCAGGTTTATAGGTGACAAACCCTTCACTGGCTAATTCTGCTTGATAGGTTCTGTAATTCCTGATTGTTGAATATCTGTCCGGGGGTATGTAGCCGTGCATAAAAACAATTGCCGGAAAGCCATTTGTTGGTTTTGATGTATTGGGAATTGTTAGAAGTCCATAGATTTTGTTACCTTCAGATTTGTAAAAAGCAATGTATCTGGTGAAATTTGAGCCATTGCTAAGTTGTCTTTCAATTGTTAAGTTGCCTTCTTCATAGTTGTTTGCGCGTAAATCAGGAATTGTCAATGGGGCATACGCTGTTCTTGTGTCTGCCTGCTTTGCGGTTTCAGATGTGGAACTTATTTGTTTTTCCGGATTTTTTGAAGGTCTCTGCAGGAGAATAAAAACAATAATTAATACGACTACAATAATTAAGCCCATTACTATTTTTAAAGTTTTATTCATAAAGGGGATCTTTGGGATAGCTTATTATTTTCGTCAATAAATAAATTTTTAAGATGTATCATATAAATTGTAATTTGAGGTAGTGACTTTTTTTATTTTCTTGACATTATTGGACTGCTTTATCTACTTACAGTATTATATATGGGTTTCTTTATAAAACTAGAAAATGTTTATATGATATAAGTATAATTTAGTGATTGCTTTGGGAGCAATCGGAGAGGAAATTTATGAAAAAAATAATTTTATTAATGGCGTTCTTAATAGTTTGTAATTTTTTATTTGCCAATGATTATCGAACAGGGGATCATGAACTTTTTTTGATGCCTACGGCTTATACTATTCCCAAGGGCAAAAGTTTTCTGGCGGATTATGAATTGATATTTTTGAATTATTCTATCAGCCCGGAAGCAGGTTCCCAGATTGGATTTTATAGTTTATTTCCCGTAACTTCAGATTTCCTAAACTCATTTGTTTTGCAGGCAAAACAGAAATTGATAAAGTATAAAAGATTTCAATCTGCAGCGATTATTGGTTTTGCACCAAAGCCTATGGGGTATGGCATTGGCAATGCAGTAAGTTTGGATTTTGATAATAAATCTCTGCATCTGGGTGTTGCCGGAGTGGGGGAGTTTGAAGACGATGAAATTGAGGCAATTTACATGGCGGGGGGTTCAATTGATGTAGGGGAAGCCACATCACTAATTCTGGAATATATAAATACACACACTTTAATCGAAAATGATTTTGGCGGGATGATTGCTTTTGGTTTTCGCTTTCGCGGTAAAAAAATTAACTGGGAATTAGGTGCTATGCGCACCTTAGGAGTGATGCCGGATTTTTTAATAGCTTATCCTCTGGTAAAAGCTACGGTGTTTTTCGGTAAATGAAAAAGAATTTAATAAATTATTTTTTATAAGGAAGGATGAAAAAATGGCCAGAACATTTAAATATACAGTAAATAAAAAGCCTCAGCAACTATTTACGATTTTAAAAGAAAAATTAAAAGGTCAGGTGGATATTAATTTTGTGGGCGATGAAAATTCAGGCAAGATAGAAGGAAGTGGCTTTGCGGGTGATTACATAATAACGAAAACTGATGTCGGAACGGAGATAGAGATGACAATTACCAAAAAGCCGATAATCATACCCTGGGGTTTGATAGAGACAAAATTGAATGAGGAGCTTGGGAATTTGTAGATAATTCATAAGAAAAATAACTAAATTAAACCTTGCGAAAGGTTGAGCTTGTACACCTGCATTCGATTAAACATCAGAGTGAGACCCCAAAGTTTTTCGGAATTAATTCATCTTGACCCGACAAGTCAGGAAGGCTTACTGAATCGACTACCATTTTTTAGTTTCACAAAAAATTACGTATCATTTAATCGGCGGAATTGCTCATTCGCACAGTCACACGTCCCAAAGTCTCATAGTCACACTGTCATTCTTTCCTTCGCTACTTCCCGAATTTACGGTAAGTCTCTAGTGTCAATTCGTGTATTTTGTGGTAAATTTTTCCCTCTTTCCGCCACGGAGTGCTCCATGGTGGCACAGGGACCTGTTACAAAAAATTAAGATTGAAGTATTTACACACCCCCTTCCGCAAATGCGGAACCACCCCTCTCAAGAGGGGAATTCGTATCATCCGATTTTTTTTATTAGTTTTTGCCTTTCATAGTGTCGACCTGTTTTAGGATCAGAGTTTCAACAATACTTGACATGCTTAGTGAGTCACGATTCCCCAGCATCCTGAAGCCTGAACTCCAGTCTGCTGGTACAAAATCTTGCTAATCTTATTCTTATATCTTTTCCCTAAATTCTATTCCCTAAATCCTAGATCCTATTCGCCCCCTTCTGAGTCGCAGTTTCGCCTTGTCACTCTGTCGCACTTTCTCCCCCTCCCACAGTCTCACAGTCTTACAGTCATTCTTCCTCGCGTCTTCCTGCCTTTGCGGTGTAATTTTTTTCTTTTCCGATTCTTCCCCATCAACCTTGTTTTCATTAATTTTATCTGAAATTGAAATTTTTGAAAAATTGTTCTGTTTGAGTGCTGTTTGCAGCACGAGTATCCGCCTTCAGTGAAGCACAATTTTTAGAGTGAAGTGAATAAAATGGGTGTGGGGACTAATCCCGATATCGTAGCGCATCGAGGAGGCGGATGATAACAATTTTTAATTTCAATGAAGCAATAAAATATGAAAACGTTAGGTTAGGGTGCCCTTTCTTTTTTGCTTACGTTTTTTCTTTGGGCAAACAAAGAAAAAATGAAGATAGAAGCATTTACACACCCCACCACTTCGTGGTTCCCCCCTCTCAAGAGGGGAATTTGTATCATCCGATTTTTTTATTTATCGCTTCCAGCGAATGAACCTGTCTTTAGACTATGAACATAGGGTAGAGAACCCTATGCTAATTTATTTATCCCCTTCAGGGAAAAAATATCATGTTGAATTTATATTTTGAATTTGTTTGTTACTATTCGTTTTAGTTCCTAGAATAAAATACTTTTTTTTAATTTTCTCTCAAGCTTTTGAGATAATTAAGGTCTTCTGGGAGACTCACCGATAAATCGGCATTGTAAACTTC
>JAGXLO010000074.1 GCA_018334695.1 Candidatus Cloacimonadota bacterium | reverse complement strand
AAGAAGAGTTCCTGATATCAGTAAGATACAGAATTATATCGACTATCAACCCAAAGTAAATCTCGATCAAATACTGGAAAAAGTAATCGATTATCACAAAGGTAATAAATTTTAACTCCATGCGCGAATTTAAAAACAAAAAAGCTGAAAAGAATTTCCATATAATTAAAACTTTCGAAGCTGGTCTGTCTCTTACCGGTAATGAGATAAAATCTATCCGAGCAGGTAAAATTAATTTTATTGATAGCTATGCCACCATTAAAGACGGTGAAGCCTGGCTCCACAGTTTACATATTAGTCATTATGATAAAGGTTTCTATCAGGAATATAATCCTCGCAGATCCAGGAAATTGCTTTTGCATAAACATCAGATAAAAAGACTTTTGCGCAAAGTAAAAGAAAAAAGCTACACACTTATTCCCGTACGTCTTTATATAAATGAAGACGGCTATGCCAAAATTGAGCTCGCTCTAGCTAAGGGAAAAAAGAAATATGAAAAACGCTTTAAGATCAAAAAGCGCGAAGATCAAAAACGAATGGATAGATATTCTAGATAATAAAATTTTTAAGGAAAATAAATCGCATGGTAATTAAAACTAACTCAATTGAAAAAATTTACAAAACAGGAAAAATCAATGTTTGCGCACTCCGAGATGTAAGCATCGAGATTGAAAGAAATTCATACAACTCTATTGTGGGGCCCTCGGGATCGGGGAAATCAACACTTTTACATATAATTGGTTGTCTTGATACGCCTACAAAAGGAGATTATTACCTGGATGAAGTAAAAGTAAGCGATTTAAAACCTAATAAATTAGCTCAAATCAGAAATAAGAAAATTGGTTTTATTTTTCAAACTTTTAATTTGCTCCCCAATCTTAATATTCTAAAAAATGTTGAACTGCCCCTGCTCTATGCGGGAGTTCGTAAAAAAGAACGAGAAGAACGTTCCAAGGATGTGTTACAAAAAGTTGGACTAGAGCATAGATTAAAGCACAAACCTAATGAACTTTCCGGAGGAGAGAGACAAAGAACTGCAATCGCCCGTGCTTTAATTAATAATCCTTCCATTATTCTCGCTGACGAACCTACAGGCAACCTGGATACTAATACTGGTAAGGGGATTATGGAGATTTTTAATAAATTATATGATATGGGGCATACAATTATTGTAGTGACTCATGATAATTACGTTGCAAAAAGAGCAGACAGAACTATCAATATAAAAGACGGGAAAATTGTTGATTAAAGATGAATATCTTCTATAATATAAAATTAGGTATTAATGATATGCTGCATAATATCGGCAGGACATTGATAACTATGATTGGAATTATTCTGGGCGTTATGTCGGTAATAGTGGTTTTAGCGCTGGTAGAAGGTGGCAGGCAGCAGTCAATCAAATTTATGGAAGAACGGGGCGGTGCTCTTAAATTATCCATAGAAAGAGAGTGGAGTTTTGATCTTGATAAACGAGAACAATTTTATAATAATAGGCTCTCATTGGAGGAAGCAAGAACATTACAGAGATATTTTCCTGAAATAAAAAATTTTAGCCCCGTAGTGAGTAGAAGTGTACGTTTAAAATATGGTGGGGATCAATTTTATTCGCGATTAAGAGGAGTCTTGCCTGCATACCAAGCAGTGGAAGATTTCCATGTAGAGACAGGACGTTTTATTACTGATTTTGATGTAGAAGAAGCGAATAAGGTGGTAGTTTTAGGAACTGCAGCAAAAGAAAGACTCTTTGGCGTACGAAAAGCACTTGGAGAACATGTTATTATTAATAACAATAGCTTTCAAGTTGTTGGTATTATGGAAAAAAAAGAGCTTTATATGGGTGCGTGGGGGCACAACGTTTTGGGATGGATGAATCGCAGAGTGATGGTCCCTCTATCCACAATGGTAAAAAAATTATACTATAACGAGCAGGTACATAGTATTGATTTTACAGTAGGTTCTATGGAGGAAGTGGAACCGATGCAAAAAGAAATTGGTCATTTTTTACGTGCTTTAAGAGATGGTAAACAGATCTTTGAAGTTGAAGCAAATAGCGATAGAATTCGTCAAATTGGTGCTGCATCTAATAAAATGCAGTTTATTGTTTTACTCGTTGGCGGAATCTCACTAATAGTTGGAGGAATTGTTATTGCCAATATTTCACTTGCTGCAATAAAAGAAAGACTAAGAGAGATTGGAGTTCGTATGGCTGTTGGTGCCAGAAGAAGAGATATTCTTGTGCAATTTTTAATCCAGACCATACTTATTAGTATAGTAGGAGGTGTAATAGGTATGATACTGGGTATATCTCTCCTGGATGTTATCTCGCGTTTTCTAAACTCACCTACTGCCGCAAGTGTACAAATGGTAGGTATTGCACTGGTTTTGTCAGCTGGGATCGGTATTTTTTCCGGCATCTTTCCAGCAATAAATGCCAGCCGCTCCGATCCGGTGGAGATATTACGATATGAGTAAAGACACATTTCTTTCCCCTTTAATAAAACTGAAAAACGATTTTCAGAATATCTGCAAACGATTTGCACTGGATAAGTGTTTTGTCCGAGCCTCGGCTATGGGGTATATTACCTTTCTCGGCTTTATACCTTTTGTAATGGTAATACTCATCTTCACACCTGATATTACCATGGTTAAAATAAAAGAAACTATCATAGCCTTTATTTTTAAGACTTTTATGCCCAATTCGGCTCAGACTATGAAGGATGTATTCGTCGAGTTGATGGATCGCAGAGTTGGAATGGATGTTATAAGTTTTGTTCTGCTTGTTGTTACTTCATTCTTGCTGTTCAAATCAATTTCGAATACATTCGATGTTATTATGAAAACTCATCATCTAAAAAGACATTCTCTGGGTAGAGAGTTCGAGCGTTTTGTTACAGCTTTGATAGGCGGTCTGGTTATTGTAGCTGCTCTCCTATTTTCTACCTCTTTGCCCCTAATAAACCAAATAACTAAAATAACATTTATCATACAAATATTACCGTACTTTTTTATCTTCCTGGTGCTTTTTGCGCTTTACCTATATGCACCCTCCTCCCGTCCCAAAGTCTGGTCTGCTCTTCTCGGAGCTATCCTTTCAAGTGTTGTATGGATTCTGCTAAAACTTTGTTTCGATTGGTATATAGCTACCTTTACAAATGTGCGATCGGTTTACGGTACTTTGGGAGCATTCCCAATTTTTATGATCTGGCTTTACTTTAATTGGGTCACTATTCTGTTTGGTATGGAAGTAGTTTCCTATTTTTCAGGAGTAAAACATCCTAAAATCCAAAAGGATAAAAAATCAAAGAAAATTAATTTAAAGATATCTCTCGAGAAAGAAATTGACGAAGAATCAGTAAAAAAATTTAAGGAAATGGAATTACCAAGGACTAACAAATCTAAAAAAGATTTTTTAGAGTTAATCAAATTTATTTTGAATAACAATAACGAAAAATAGGTAATTATGAGCTATAAAAGAAGTGATAGAAGAAAAAGTAATGAAATTAGATCCCTCAAAGTTACAAGGAATTTTTTAGAGGAACCAGAAGGTTCAGTTCTTATTGAAATGGGAAATACTAAAGTTGTCTGTACAGTTTCTGTCCTTTATACCCTGCCTCGTTTTATTAAAGAACAAGGAGAAGATTTTGGTTGGATTACTGCTGAATACGATATGTTACCACGCGCCGGAAACCGCAGAAATATTCGCGATAGGGTAAAAGGAAAAATCAGTGGTAGGAGTCAGGAAATTCAGCGTCTTATAGGAAGAACCTTTCGCGCAATATCAAACCTGTATGCTATTCCTAAAAGAAGTGTTTATGTAGATTGCGATGTGATCCAAGCAGACGGAGGAACCCGGACAGCAGCTATTAATGGTGGTTTTTTAGCTCTGTATGATGCCTTTACCTCTATGAAAAACAAAAATCAAATTGATGAATTTCCCCTTAACAAATTCATCGGAGCTATTAGCGTGGGCGTCGTAGAAAATGAAGTACTCCTGGATCTCGCTTATGATGAGGATGTGGTTGCAGACGTGGATATGAATATTGTAAAAGATGACGAAGGCAATTATATTGAGATTCAAGGAACAGGTGAAGAAGCTACATTTAATCAGAAGCAACTCAATACCATGCTGGATTACGCCGGTAAGGGTATTGATGATGTTATAAAATATCAAAAAAATTTAATTATGAAGGATTTATAATGAAACAAAATTTTGATATCGAAAAACTAAAGGAATTAAGCAGAATTTGCAAAGGTGATATTTTACATATGACAACTGTAGCCCAAAGTGGTCACCCAGGAGGTTCTATGTCCTCTTTGGATGTTTATCTTTCCCTATATGAATTTGCAAATATTTCACCTCATAATTACAAAAGCGAGGAACGAGATAGAATAGTCATAAGCCACGGTCATACTGCCCCCGGTATTTATTCTGTTTTGGCAAGAAATGGATTCTTTGATATTGAAAAAACAATAGCCTATTTCCGAAAAGCAGGGAGCATTTTTGAAGGACATGTAGAACCAGACGTGCCAGGAATTGAATGGGCTACAGGGAACCTGGGGCAGGGACTTTCCGCCGCATGCGGTTTTGCTCTTGCCAGCCAGCAAAAAAATATTGATAATAATGTTTTTGTGGTTATGGGAGATGGAGAACAACAAAAAGGTCAAAATAGCGAAGCCCGTCGCTTTGCCGTTAAATACAATCTCAATATCACTGCAATAGTGGATTATAATAAATTGCAAATTTCAGGCTGTACTGCTGACGTTATGAATCAAAACATTAAAGAAAATTATAAATCTGACGGATGGGATGTCATCGAAATAGAGGGTCACGACTTTAAGCAAATATTCTCCGCTCTTGAAAAGTCAATTGATAATTCCAAGCCAACCATGATTCTGGCAAAAACAGTTATGGGAAAAGCTGTCTCGTTTATGGAAAACGACGAGACTTATCATGGTAAGCCGCTTACAGAAGAACAATTGGAAAATGCTCTTCAAGAACTAAAATTAAAAAATAATTTAGAGCATTATAAAAAATTGCGCCGGGAATTTCGTCCCTACAAAAAAGATGAACAGACTCCTCTCTACCCTAAAGTAAAAAATAAAGGTTCTATAGTTTATGAAAAAGACAAAAAGGTGGCTAATCGCGATGCCTTTGGAGCAGCAATCGAAGATGTAATCAAACTGAATAAAGGTGCAGAATTCGCAATATTTGATTGTGACCTGGCAGGATCTGTAAGAACTACAAAAATTGAAGAAAAGACTTTGGGTAAGTTCTATGAGAGCGGAATACAAGAACATAGCACAGCCGTAATTGCCGGGGCAGTTTCTAAAGAAAATATTGTGGCTTTCTTTGCTGATTTTGGAGTATTCGGTGTTGATGAAACTTATAACCAACAGCGACTTAATGATATTAATAAAACAAATCTGAAACTTGTTACTACACACGTGGGCTTAAATGTTGGCGAGGATGGAAAAACCCACCAATGCATTGACTATATCGGAGTTATGAGAAATCTTTTTGGTTTTAAAATCATCATTCCAGCTGATGCTAATCAGACAGACAGAGTAATTCGTTACATAACTTCCAGACCCGGTAATTTTTATGTTCCTACTGGTAGATCAAAAACAGAGATCATCACCGATACAGCGGGAAATGTCTTTTACGATGAAGATTATGAATTCGAATACGGAAAACCAGATCAAATACGCTACGGAAATAATACTGCCATTATAGCTACCGGGGTTATGCTTGAAAAAGCTACAAAAGTAAGTGAACTACTACAAAAACAAAATATCAATGCTTCGGTTTGGAATGTATCAAGTGTTTCTGATGTTCCCAAAAACTTTCTGCAGAAACTTGCTAAATATGATGTGATATTCACTTACGAAGACCATAACATTCACACAGGCTTAGGCAATATTGTTGAATCTCGCCTGGTGGAAGAAAAAATTGATTTACGGCTAAAAAAATTCGGTGTTAATCGCTATGGTGTTTCCGGAAACAACGAAGAAGTGTATAAATTGCAGAACCTAGACGCCATCTCCGTAGTAGAAACTATTAAATCGATTCTTAAATAAAAGATAAATATCTCGTCAAACAAATTTAATTTTTGATGAGTAAGGTGAACATAATATGTCCCACAAAAAGAAAGCAAATATACAGGTTTTATCAGCTTTCAACTTAAGTTTTATTCAAAGGGATATAAATATACTACAGAAACATTATAATGTTCGGACTAATTTATTTGATAAATTGCCCAAATCACCTTTCAATTTAATAAAAACAATCTGGAAAATATTCTCTACAGTTAAAAAATGCGATATTTCCTACATCTGGTTTGTAGAATGGCGAGCCTTTTTGACTGCTCTGTTTTCACGGTTACTAAATAAAAAATCCGTTTTAATAGTCGGTGGCTACGAAGTTGTAAAACTTCCCGAAATTGATTATGGAGGACAACTTAGCTGGTATAATCGTCTCCTATTTAGATGGAGCATTAAACTTACAGACAGAGTTTTGGCAGTATCAAAATCAATAAAAGATGATATCTTCAAACATACTGGCTTCGCAAAAGCAAAGGTTGTTTATAACGGAGTTGATCCGGATAAATTTTATGCCGCTGGTACAAAAGAGAACATTGTTATAACAGTAGGATATGTAAAAAATTCCAACCTTACTCGAAAAGGACTGGAAAATTTTGTTAAAACAGCAAAATATTTACCTCAGATCAAATTTTATCTGATAGGAAAAGTTCTAGATGATTCGATTGATTATCTTAAATCAATAGCTAACGATAATGTGAATTTCGAAGGATACGTAACTTTTGATAAATTGAGATCATATTATCAAAAGGCAAAAGTCTATGTGCAAACTTCTGCACACGAAGGTTTTGGTATTTCACTTGCTGAAGCTATGTTAAGTGAATGCGTTCCTGTGGTAACATCTCACGGAGCCCTGCCGGAAGTAGTTGGAAATACAGGATTTTATGTAGAATATAACAATCCTGAGGAAACGGCTGCCTCTATAGAAAAAGCATTAAACTCTAGTAGCGGGTCAGCAGCCAGACAACGTATAGAGAATCATTTTTCTCTCAGCAACAGAGAAGAACAATTAATCAAGATTATTAAAAATCTATTATGAAATTACAAGTGGGATTAATAGGTATTCAGCCCGGATATAAAATTATCCTGGAGCAAGTGGGAATTCCCTACACTATAATTCCATTTGAGCAGGAAATTTCTAAAACTGAATATCCTGTATTGATAATTGACTATCTGTTACCTGAATACGATTGGAAGAAAATTGTTGATTATGTGAGGGAAGGTGGAACATTATTAATAAATTCAGATTCGTATAATAAAATATTTCAGGAAGAAATAAAATTTAAAAAAGTCAAATACCTTATTTCCCAAAAAAACTCGATTTACTCGGAAATTGGTTTGGTTGATATCTATAGAAAAATTAGCTATCCCAAATCAGATACTGTAGAGCCTGTGGATATAAATTTGTATATATTTGCAAAAAGGTTAGAACATGGGAAAATCTTTGTGTTACCATTCTCAGTTAATGAATTGCTGGTTGATTGGGGCTCGAAGCGGAAAAAATTTTATGCAAAAAGAAAAGAACTGCCATCCGAGATTGTAGCTACTGTCTCAAAAAATAAAATAAGAGAGATTGTTCGTGTTTCACTGGAGCACCTGTTTCATAGTCAAAATTTACCTTTTATTTCTAAATGGTATTACCCCAACGGAAATGAGAAGGCATTTTTGTTTAGAGTTGATACGGATTTTTGCTCTCAAAATGATGCTGAAGAGTTTTATGAGATTTGTAAAAATCACGGAATAAATTCAACCTGGTTTGTAGATACGGAATCAAAGGAGAGGTTGAAAAATTTCTATTCTAAACTATCTGCTGAAATTGCCTTGCACTGTAAAGAACATAAAATTTTTAAGGATTATGAAAAAAATTACAATAATATCAAATCCGGAATTGCAGATTTACAGGATGCAGGAATAGAGACTAAGGGCTTTGCCGCCCCCTTTGGCGAATGGAATCCTGCGCTGGCAAAGGTTTTGGAAGATTTTGGTTTTGAATACTCTTCTGAATTTACTATTGACTATGACAATTTTCCTTTCTATCCTTATTACAAAAATAAATTTTCCAGGGTTTTGCAAATACCGATTCATCCGGTGAGTCTGGGCAGGCTGAGACGTTCTCATTTCAAGCAGGAGGAAATGCTGAATTATTATAAATGGGTTTTGCAAAAAAAGAATTCTAAATTTGAGCCTGTGATTTTTTATCATCATCCTCACCACAGGAATTTCTCTGTATTCGACAAATTGTTTAATCATGTTTCCGCTTCTGATTTTTGGAATCCCACTTTTCATGAATTTTCAGAATGGTGGGGCAAAAGAAACCAAATTTCATTAGATCCTAAATATAAAGATGGTAAGATTTTCATTAACAAAGATTATTGTGATTATATAAAGATTTCTACGGATCAAAAAAAATACAAAATATTAAAAGCAAAACCGGAGATTGATATTGATAAACTTGTGTTGAATAAAAAAAGCTTAGACGATTATCCACCTGATATAGCCAAGATACGTGATTTTACCTGGCGTGATCTTTTATATAATTTTGAAACATGGAGGGCAAAGAAAAAGCGATGAGAATATTTATAGCAAGCTACCAGACCTTAATGCTAAATAGAGGTGGTCCTTCTTTTAAAACAATGAAAATGCTTGAAGGATTGCATAAGATAGGGGTTGAAGTAAAACTTTTTAACATGTGGGATAAAGATCTGGAATTAGGAGAGAATGATCTTGTTCATATATTTCACGGGCATATACAAACATATCCCCTGGCAAGAAATCTAAAAACATACGGAGCTAAGTATGTAGTAAATCCCATTTTTTACAGCAATCATTCAGCCACAACAATAAAATTATATCGAGCCCTAGAAGCACCTTTCCGCAAAGTTTTCAAACGAACCTACTCGGATTATTTTTTTACTAAATATATTTGTGATAATTCCGAAATGGTTTTACCGAATACTCAAGCTGAAGCGGATATTTTAAATAAAGCTCTGGGGGTGGACACAAAAAAATTAAAAGTAATAGAAAATGGCGTGGAAAAAAGATTTGCCTCTGCAAAATCTGATTTGTTCAAGGATAAATATGGTTTGGAAGGATTTATTCTTTATGTGGGGCATCTGGGGGCAGTAAGGAAAAATGGTGTAAAAATAATAAAAGCTTTGGGAGAACTTGGTCAACCTGCCGTAATTATTGCTGATGTGTTAAAAAATAAAGAGGGAAGCAGATGCCTGGAATTGATTGATAAATATGATAATATTACATATCTCGGCTGGTTAAATCATGATGATCCGCTCCTTGCTTCTGCTTATAAAGCATGCAAGGTTTTTGCTTTGCCCACTCGCTATGAAACACCCGGCAGGGCAGCCTTAGAAGCAGGTTTAGCCGGAGCAAATATCGTTATTACTCCCCACGGTGGCACAAAAGAATACTTTGCAGATATGGCTGAATATCCCGATCCCCATTCAATATCATCAATAAAAAAGGCTATCCAAAAGGCGTTGCATAAAAAGAAAAATGATAGATTAAAAGACCATATACTTAAGAATTATATCTGGGATGTGATTGTAAGAAAAAATTTAGAAATTTATAAAAAGATCCTTTAAGAATGAAGAAATATCTCTATAAAGCATTGGAATATACAGCAGGAAACTTTTTTAAGAAATTGATCCTACTGTTTTTATTACCAATTTTCACCCGATTAATGGCACCTCAGCAATACGCTGTTTACGAAAATTTGATGATATTTATTTCATTTGTCAGTTTGATATATTTTCTGGGGCAGCAGCAAGCAGTTTTTTCTTATTATTATCACAAAAAAACACCTGAATACCATTTCTCCTATATCACAACCGTTTTTTTGATCATATCAGTTATCGGTTTTATTTTCTCGATCCTTGTTGTTCTATTTCGTACTGAATTATCAGCTTTGATATTGCGCACTACAGATTGGTCGCATCTGTTTGTCTATATTGCTGTTATTCTGTTTTGTGACGTAATCTCAGGAATGAGTCTGAGTATTCTTAATATTATGGAAAGATCAAGAAATTATCTTATTCTGGGAATTATAAAAAATGCATTATTTTTGCTTTTGGTAATCTATGGAACCATAACACAGCTCCTTTCCATAACCACGATTTTTATATTCTTCATGATATCTTCTTTGCTCTCTTTAATTGCTGCCAGTTTTTATATGATGAGAATACTAACGAGTTTTTCCACCAAAATAAAGCGATATTTTTCTTCCTCTTTGGCAAAAAAATTACTGGGATTTGGCATTATTATGATTCCAGGCACAATTGCTATGATGATTTTGCGATTGTCAGATAGATATATGCTAACTTATTTTTCTGCAGGGCAACTTTATGATGTGGGAATTTATGCTATCGGATATAGAATCGGCGCTGTAATTGTTTTTATAAATTCAATTGTTAGTCTGGTTTATTTTCCTTATGCAATGAAAATTAAAGATAATCCCTTAGCCAAAAAATCCTATAAATCAGTTTTTTATAAATATTCTTTATTTGCAGCTATAGCAGGTGTTTTGATTATTCTTTTTGAGAAAGAAATTTTTTATGTATTTATTGATTCCTCCTATTTTAAAGCTACAAAAATAGTTGTATATGGTGTTCTTTCAAGTTATCTTTTGGGGTTGTTTAATCTAATAAATTTAAATTTTTATGTTAAGAAAAAGGCAGGCAGAATTGCTGGCACGGTTATCTTTGGAGCCTTACTCAATATTGGACTAAATTATATTTTAATTCCTAAATATGGAGTTTCAGGCGCCGGCATGGCTTCTTTTGTTGCCTATTTTAGCATTGTTATCATAAATTATAATCTGGCAAGATCTGTTTACGAAGTGCTATA
>JAGXLO010000073.1 GCA_018334695.1 Candidatus Cloacimonadota bacterium | reverse complement strand
GCAGGATATCCAATTTTTCTCCATTATCACCAATGATTCTTCGAACAAGGTTCAAGCCCTTTATGGGAATGATCATCTTATTCTTTTCTACATTGAGGGAGAGATCAGTTTTGAATTTTCCCAAACGCTTACCATCGGTGGCTACCATAATCTGTGTGTCACTATCAATTTCCCATAGTACACCGGAAAAAGCTGGTCTCCCCACCTGTTCTGACACAGCAAAAGAAGTTTTTTCAACCATATCTGAAAACAGATTAGCATCAATCTGAAAACTATCATCCCAATCGCGTTCTGGCATTTCCGGAAAGTCATCTGTACCTGTGTATATCAAATCAAAATTGATGTGCTCGCATTTAACATGTAAGGATTTATCTTTTGTTTCAAAAAATATTTCATTATCCGGTAAGGAGCGAATTATTTCTGTAATTTTTTTGGCTGGAACTGCAATATTTCCCTCCTCTTCGACATTGCAGGTAACATCTGTAACAGCTGAAACTTCTAGATCTGTAGAAGCTAATTTGAGGACATTTTCATTCTTATCAATTTCAAAAAGGATATTGGTTAATATCTGTAAGGGATTACGAATAGGTACAATACTATTAACGAATTGTATTTTTGGTAAAATTTCTTCTTTTTGTACTGAAAATTTCATATCAACCTCAGTTAAATTTAATTTTAAGAAAAAAAGAAGGCAAGCAAAGCCCACCTTCTTTTATAAATTCATAACTCTTTACTTAACAGCTTCTTTAAGTTTTTTACCGGGTTTGAATTTTGCAACTGTGGTAGCAGGTATTTGAATTTTTTCACCTGTTGCGGGATTCATGCCCTGGCGTGCTTTTCTTTTTTTGGTAGAAAAAGTGCCAAAGTTAACCAATGTGACTTTCTCTCCATCTGTCAAGCTTTCTCTGATACTGTCGAGTATCACGTTAAGAGCTTCTCCAGCCTTCTTTTTAGAAATATCAACGTCTGAAGCTACGTTTTCAATGAGATCCTTTTTTGTCATAGGATTCCTCCTTTTTAATATTATGTTCTTTTTATATTCTTAGCGTTTTTCCAAACTACTTTATACGCTTACTTCTTGTCAAATTATTCACAAATTATTTAGCAATTCCACGTTCCGAAGATTCTACGAATTTTATAAAATGTTCCACTTCTTCTATCATTTCGACTTCCTGCTTAATCTTTTTTAGAGCCTGGGAAGTATTAAGGTTGGATGTGTAAAATATTTTGTATAAGTGTTTTAGCGTCCTGCGGGTCTCTTTTTTGAAATTATTTCTACGTAAACCAATCGAGTTTAGACCACTGGTTTTGTAAGGTACACTTGCACCACGTGTATAAGGAGCAACATCTTTGCTAACTCGTGACAAACCTCCCACGAAAGCAAAAGTTCCTATATGAACAAATTGATGAATAGGAGTAAGTCCTCCAATTATTGCATTATCCTCGATTGTTACATGTCCAGCCAAATTTACTGCATTTGCCAGTATCACGTTATTGCCCAGATTACAATCGTGAGCTATATGAACATAGGTCATTAGTAAGCAATTATCGCCAACTCGAGTTGGATTATCTATACTAGTTGATAAATTTACGGTGACAAACTCTCTTATTGTAGTATTTTTACCAATAATAACTTCAGAGTCTTCTCCTCTATATTTAAGATCCTGGGGCACTGTGCCGATTACAGCGGAGTGAAATATCTCACAATTATCCTTTATAGTAGCAAGACCATTTATTACCACATTTGAATAAATTTTTACGCCTTTGCCGATCTTTGCTTTTGGACCAATTATTGAATATGGACCAATTTCCACATCGGAATTAATTTGGGCATTTTTATCTACTATAGCTGTTTCGTGAATTTTACTCATTTTTCTTTTTACTTATTTTAGCTTTTAACACACCTTCGCATACAACCTTGTCACCTACATATGCTTTTCCTTCAATCTGGGAAATGCCGGCTCTTGATTTTTTCAATTTCATATTAAATCTTAGTTGATCACCTGGAACAACGATCTTTCTAAATTTTACTTTATCGATAGTAACAAAATAGGCGACATAATCTTCGGGATTATCAAATTCATTAAGAACGAGTATTCCACCGGTTTGAGCCATAGCTTCAATTATCAAAACACCAGGCATCACAGGATGATCGGGAAAATGTCCCTGGAAAAAAGGCTCATTACTGGTCACATTTTTGATACCAATAATTTTTTCACCCGGTACAAATTCAGTAATTTTATCCACCAGTAAAAGTGGATAGCGGTGTGGCAGTATGCGTCTTATTGCTTCATTATCAAAAACTACATCTTTTAATGTCTTTTTCTGGTACTTTGCTTGCAGAATTTCATTTTCATATAGTTTTTTTATCTTTTTTATTAATTCAATATTTGTTTTATGACCTGAACGTGCAGCCAAAATATGCCCTTTTACAGAAATTCCCAATAAAGCCAGGTCGCCTATAAGGTCTACGACTTTATGTCTCACAGGTTCATTATAATAGCGAAGGGGTTTTCGGTTAAGCAGATTATCTTCATTAAGTTCCAGTTTTCCTTCATAATCAAAAAGTTCTCGTAATTCCTCCATCCGTTCTTCATCAATATTAGGATCACCAACTACTATTGCATTATCCAGGGTTCCGCCTTTGATCAAACCTGCTTTTTTCAATTCCAGTATTTCATGCACAAAACAGAATGTTCTTGCAGAGGCAAAACCTTCTACAAATTCATCTTCCAGAGAAACCATGGATGTGTATTGAGGTTTGAGATTATAATGTGCGAAATCAATAAAGAAAGTTACTTTAAGCGAATCTGACGGAACTACAACAACATCCACATCTCGTTCTGGTACCGAAAAAGAAAGTGGTTTGTTTATAACCAGATACCTTCTTTCTACTTCTTGTTCAACTATCTTGCATTTCTGGAGAACTTTTATGTACTCAATTGCGCTACCGTCTGCCACAGGAATTTCTTCGCCATCTACTTCCACAATAATGTTATCAATTTTTAGACCTTTAATGGCTGCAAGAGCATGTTCAATAGTGGCTACAGTTGCTTCTTTGATGCCGATATTTGTTCCTCGGTCCAGGCTAATAACATGTTTCATATCTGCGGGAATTTCAGGTTTTCCAGGTAGATCAACGCGTCTAAATATTATGCCGGTATTTTCTTTAGCAGGTTTAAAGGTAACTGTACTAATTTTTCCAGAATGCAACCCTATACCCTTGTAACTTCCAGAATATTTAATTGTCTGTTGGTGTTCTATATCTTTAATCATCAATCCTCTTTTGTAAACGTCTTAAAATTTTTCTCAACTTGGGTAGTGATCTCATGCTAGCTATAATTCTTTTCTGCTTTCCAGCTTCGGTAGCGGGATATCCAAACATTATTTTGCCGTCAGGAACATCATTTGATATACCAGACATAGCAGCTACAGTTACATTATTACCGATGGTTACGTGATCTGCAACTCCTACCTGACCTGCCAAAGTAACATTATTACCCACTTTTGAACTACCGGCTATTCCGGTTTGAGAACAGATAATAGTATGTTTTCCAATTTCTACATTATGACCAATTTGAACTAAATTGTCTATCTTAGTATCTTCGCGTATAATAGTATTTCCAAGAGCCCCCCTATCAACAGAAACATTACTTCCCAATTCTACTTCATCTTCTATTATAACTCTACCTATTTGAGGAATTTTTCGCTGCTTTTTACCATCCCAAAGGTAACCAAAGCCATCAGAGCCAATCACAGTTCCCGAATGAATATTAACCCTATCGCCGATTTTACAGTCATGATAAATTATTACACCAGGATAGATATGAGTTTTACTACCAATTCCAACTTTTGCCCCAATTACCGTATTATCTTCAATTTCTGTAAGGTCACCAATAGTGGAATTTTTGCCTATTATAACATTAGAACCAATTTTTACGTTCTGAGGTAGCTTAACGGAAGAATGAATTCCGGCAGAATCAGCAATTAACTGACCATCAATTTTATTTCTTTTTTCACTCTTGAGAAAATAATCAATTACTTTCAGAAATGCATAGTAAGGTTGTTCAATAATAATATAATTTCTAGATTTATCTTCTGCTAATGAGTCAGAAGGTATAAATATCAAACCCGCATCGGAATTCTTAAATTTTTCCCTGTATTTTTCGTCATTATAAAATGCAACAGAATTATTATCAGCTTCCATCAAATCGCCAATAGAATTGATAAAAACAGATTTATTCTGTATTAATTCCCCCCCGACTATCTCCAGTATTTCTTTTGAACTAAGCTTTTGTTCAAATTCTTTCATTTATTCGTCTTCTTGTTTATTTAATTCCTCAATGACCTGTTCAGTTATATTCAATTCCGGATTAGCATAAAGGACCACTTCGCCTTGCATAGAATTTATTACCAGATCATAGTCATTTTCTTCAGCAACTCTATTAATAGCATTTACAATTTCCTTACTTATGGGCTCCAGCAATTCAGTTTGTCTTTGCATAGCTTGATTTCTTAACTTCTGGGCAAGCTGCTGATATTCTTTTTCTTTTTTCTCAATAAGAGCTTGCTTCTCTTCTTTACGTTGTTCGGTAACGATAGGAGGCAAGTTATTGTACTCTTCTCGTAATTTTTGGATTTCTTGTTCTTTTTGCATTAATTCTTGTTCCCATTGCTGTGCTTCTTTATTAAATTGTTCTTCTGCAGCCATCTTGTCGGGGAACTGGTTATATACTTTGTTTATATCAAGATAGGCAATTCTCATATCTTGAGCAAATACTGCAGTTGTAATAAGTATCAATGTTAGTAGGATAAATATTTTTCTCATTTTGTCTCCTTATATGTTTTTAATTAAAAAGTTGAACCAAATTGGAAATGGAATTCCCATTTGTTATTTACATCTCTATCGAATCCATAGGCATAATCAAAGCCAATAAGTCCCATGGGAGTTTGCACACGCACCCCCACTCCTGCACCTCGTTTTAGATAGTGAGGATTGATAGCAGAAAAATCACGGTAAGAATTTCCGGCATCAAGGAAGGCCAGACCCACTATTTGATCGCCGGACAGAGGGAAATTAATGCTATAGGAGGTAATAAATTCTGCGTTTGCACCTTCAGCATCTTCGGGTTCTATACTTCTATCCGGGTATCCTCTAATGCCATCAGGGCCGATACCACCAGGATAAAATTTTTCATCTAATGGAACTATGTCAGCTGAGCCTATAGGTTGGATGTTACCTAATCTTATTTTCATACCAAAAGCAAACTTCCAAAAAAGCGGAAAATGCCAATTAGTTTGTAAAATTTGTTTGACGTATTCTTCATTCCCACCCAGGATTGAGCCAGCAAATTCTGTGTAAAGTTTTGTATAGGAACCCTGACTGGGACGGAAAATATTATTACGATTGTCTCTTTCCAGACTAAGATACATGGAATTACTAATCTGTTTGCCCTCATCTACTAGATCCTGCAATTCATCAATCACCTCGTTATCTTTGTGTAAAATTTTATATTCTTTGTTGGTTAGAGAAAAACCTGTAGTAAATCTGCTAAAATTTAGCCAGGGAATCTTTGAACCGATGCGAAATCCACCACCTGTTCTATGAACTTCATAATTCCAATCATCCCATTGATTCTGCGTATGATAAATATCGATACCGGCTAATAAATTTGTGTTGAAAACATATGGATCAGTATAACTAATGTCATAATCCTGCTTTTTTCCACTGAATTCCCATTTTACTTCTGCCTTTTTAGCTTCTCCAAACAGATTATTGTGAGCCAAAGATATAAAACCTACAAAACCATTTATTGCATCGTAGTTTACACCAAAGTTTGCGTTACCAGAAACCTTATCTTTCACATTAAAAATCAAATCAATATCACCTTCATCATTAATAGGCTGATAATCAATACCAATATTAGGCTCAAAAAATCCCATGTTATATATATTTCTTTGGGTTTGCATTATCAGTGATTGGCGGAAATAATCACCAGGAGAAATTGCCAATTTGCGTCTAATTATTTTCTCTTCTGTTTTTTTGTTTCCTTTTATAAAAATTTTTCTTACTTTTGCTCTAGTATTTTCATTAATATTAAGAGTTATATCTACAGAATCATTTTTTGTATCAAGTTCTCTATTTATTGTTGAGTAGATATAGCCATCTTCAAAATACATTGAACGTACATCAGCCAATTTTTTGTTGAATTCTTCTTCGTTAAACACTTCACCTTTTTGCAGATCAAGCTTGCTTGTTATTTGATTCTCATCAAAGCGTGTATTTCCTTCTACCGCAATATCAGACAATTTATATCGATTACCTTCAAAAACATCAATAACCATTTTCAACTTACTATCTTCTTCATACTCTGTATTCCAGTCCAGAACTTCAGCATTTATATAACCTTTTGATTTATAAAAATCTTCGATTCTAACAAGGTCTTCTTTAAATTTCTCCAGTTCAAACTTACCAGATCTGAAAAATCCTTTTGGCTTGGTCTTTATTTCACCACGAAGTTCATCAGAGGGCATGTTTTTGTTACCATTAAAAACTATCTCTTTTATGCGGACTTCATCGCCTTCCATTATTTCTATATTTAAATTAATCCTGTTGTTTTCAAGTTCTTCTTCCTGGAATTCAATAGCGGCTAATTGAAAACCTTCTTCACGATATAAAGCCAAAATCTTGTTTCTTATTTTGAATTTACGCCTATCAGAAAAATACTCACCTCTGCCAAGTGAAATTTCTGATAAAATCGTCTTTTTCTTTACTTCTTCATTACCTAAAATTTCAAGACTATTGATGACGGGCCATTCTTTAACAGAAATTACTACTTCTAATCCATCTTCGTAATCACGAGTGAAGATTGAAATATCTTTGAATAATCCAAGACCATAGAGGTTTTTAATAGCGGTATTTATATCGTCCTGACTATATAGCTCTCCTGTTTCTAATTGAGATGTAGATATAATTAAATCATCAGTAACATTAATGTTACCTTCAGTAGATATCTTATTTATATAATTATAATCCTGTTGTGCCAGAGACAGTGAACAAATCAGCAAACTAAAAACCAGTAAAAGCAAAATTTTGTTTCTTAAAATCATTTATCTTATAATCACCTTTTGCTAAATATTTAGTGCATTTTTCAGAAAGTTTATATTTTTAGTAAAGTTTTTTATTTATACAAAGCCATTTGTAAGAATTTTAGAATATTAAAAAACACATTTTTTTAGGATATTTATACTGAATATTAAAATCTAAAAATGAATAAATAAGTTATAAAATATTGCTAGAATTCTCTATAAATCGTGTAATCCACTGTGGTACCAGTATTTCCCTGATTGTTTGTTGCTCTTATAAAAAATGTATTTTCTTGTTGGGTTAAACTTACATAAACTCTAAAATCATTAAACGAATCTACCTCAATCGAGTATTCAATATCATTATAAGTCAAAATCGCTTCATTACCATCAAAATTATTTATGTATCCATTAAGCAAAAACTCTGTATCGTTAAATGTTTCTCCATTTTCAGGAGAAGTAATATTTATATCAGGTTTGGGTTCAGAAGGGGTCTGTAAATCATAATTTTTGTATATATCTTCATCCAGATAGATAGTTTCCGAAATCTCATTATAGCCTCGCAAATAAACTCCCAAAGTGTATTGACCCGGACTTATGTCTTCTATGGTAGCCGGAGTATTTTGCCCGGTATAATTTCCATCTATATAAATTCTAGCTCCTTCGGGGTAAGAATCTACATTTATATCATAATATTGCCAACCTGGATTTTGATTACCGTAAACTCTCCAGTATCCGTTTTCTCTGCGGAAAATTGTGACATCGCTATAAAATTCGCTTAAGGAATTTACATTATAAGTGTTACCATTTAGCTGTAAATAATAACTTGTTTTGGCATAAGCATCATTAATAATTTCAATGTCAATATTATATACATTGGCAGTGTAATCCTGATCGAATCTATCATACCATAGTGATTCTTCATCATTATAATTCATGGTATTATGCATAAAATCTTGGGAAAAGTGTTCCATTATCTGGAAAATATTTCTGTTATTGTAGCCTTCGTAAATCGAATAAATAACTTGTTTTATTTCATATTTCCATTGAGTATAACTTCCTCCTCCACCATCCTCTACTTCCAGGATACACGCCGGTGTAACCAACAAAGATATAATTAATAAATAGGCAAGTGGTTTAAATACCTTCACTATTGCAATTCCTTACACAGACAGGGCAATATCTTCCCAGAAACTTTTGCCAGCGATATTGGTCTTTACATCAAAAATATCTGCTATAGTAGCTCCAATGTCAGAGAAACTATCTCGAACGCCTATATTAAGTCCTGAATTAATGGGCGGTCCGTAAATTAGTATGGGAATATACTCTCTGGTATGATCAGTTCCCTGTGTGGTAGGATCGCAGCCATGGTCGGCAGTAACAATTAATATATCATTTCGATACATTTTTTCAATAATATCGGATATATCAGAATCGAATTGTTCCAGACCTTTGGCAAAATTTTCGTAATCATTTCTATGTCCCCAGGCTGTATCAAAGTCCGGAAGATTTACAAAAATAAAACCTTTGCGAACTGAATCCATTGTATTAATAAGAACTTTTATAGCTTCCGGATTATGTTGGGTATGGTTGGAATATGTCATACCACGATTATTAAACAGATCTTCGATTTTACCAATACCAGTAACCGGAATACCAATATCGAATAAATTATCGAGCAAGGTATCCTGAGGAGGGTCAACAGAGAAATCCTTTCTGCGGGGTGTTCTTTCAAAATTTCCATTCTTATCCCCCAAAAAAGGTCTGGCTATAACTCTACCTACGCTGTGTTCTCCCACTAATATTTCATTTCTCGCGATTCTACACATTTCATACAGTTTATCAACAGAAATAACATCTTCATGAGCAGCTACCTGAAAAACACTATCAGCCGAAGTGTAGATTATGGGGTAAGGGGTTTTTAGGTGTTTTTCTCCCAGCTCATTAATTATTGTGGTGCCTGATGCTGCTTTGTTTCCAAGAACATCTTCGCAGCCAGTTTTATCTATAAATTGTTCAATAATTTTCTCCGGGAAACCATCAGGGTATGAGGGAAAAGGTGAAGATGTTTGTAATCCCATTAATTCCCAATGACCTGAAGTACTATCTTTACCTGCAGAAATTTCTTTTGCTTTGCCAAAGGATGCAATTGAATTTTTTTTGGGAGAAACCCCTTTAATATTTGTTAGATTCCCTAATCCCATTTTCTGGAGAACAGGCAGATGGAGTCCGCCGACTTTTCTGGCAGTATTACCTATTGTGTTTGTATTTTTATCACCATATTTCTCAGCATCAGGTAATTCTCCAATTCCTGCTCCATCAAGCACAATGAGAATTACCCTGGGAGATTGGATCATAAATTTTCTTCCTGAATCTCTATTTCTGCTTCCCTTCTACATTTTCGAATAAACTTTAGCAATTCAAGTTCTGAAGTGATTCTTTCCAGATGCTTCTTTAGAGAATCCTTAATTTCCTCAAATTTGGGTGTTGAAGCAGGCTTTTTATCAACGACTTTAACAAAGTGGTAACCAAATTCTGTTTTAATTGGTCCTGCATGGCTTCCTTTTTTTAGATTAAAAATTACCTCTTCTAATTCATCAATAAATTTACCTCTCTGCACATAGCCCAGATCACCATTGTTTTTATTACTGGGACATACAGAATATTGATTTACAATTTTACAAAAATCTGCTCCATCACTTAATTTATCTTTGATATTGCTTATCTTCTCGTCAACTTGAGGATCGTCTTTTCTTAATAGGCAGTGATAGAGATGTACTTCTTCTGGCTTTTTAAAGTTGTCTTTATGCTTTTTATAGTAATTTAGAAGCATCTCAGTTTCAATGTTAACCTGATCCTTGAAATTATCCTGGATAAATTGTTTTATGATGAACTGATTTCGTATATGATGCAAAACTTTATCAGGTGTTATGGAAAATTTGTTCAAATCCTTTTTGAATTCTTCTTGCGATTCGTAGCGACTTTGTAATTTTCTGAACTGGCTTTGAATTTGCTGGTCATCTACTTCATAATGGCGTTGCTTTGCTTGCTGCAAAAGCAGATAACCATCAATTAAATTATTTACAGCTGCCAGTTTTTGGCGCTTTGTTACCATTTTCTTATCGGAATCCTTTTTTAACTGATAAAGCTCTGCTTTAAATTCCTTGGGCTTTATTTTGTAGCCGTTAACTTTTGCGATGTACATCTCAACTCCTGAGGAACTGTATTAATTTGTTTATTATATTGGATATATTAAGATTAGTAGGTGATATTGTCAAATCAATACTTGCTCCCGAAAACCATGTGTATTGTCTTTTTGCATAATTTCTTTGATGTTGTTTTATCAATTCAACTGCTCTTTGCAAATCATATTTACCATTAAAATAGCTTATAATTTCCTTATAACCAGGTGTGTTTAACCCAGGGTCACTAGGTTTATAGCCCATTTGCAATAACTTATCAACTTCATCTACAAGACCTCTTTCCACCATTTTATTCACTCTATCATTAATTTTTTCATACAATTTGTTTCTGTCCGGTTTTAAGTAAATTGTATAATCATTGTATCTCTTTTTTTCGATATGGTCAGCCCAAAATTCAGAAATTGCTCTTCCCGTGTGTCTATAAACTTCAAGAAAGCGAATAATTTTCTTCTTATCATTAGGGTGAATGTCCGAAGCAGCTTCTGGGTCAACTTTTTTCAATTCTTCAAATAATTTCTCATTACTCTTCTGTTTCATCTCTTGCCTGAGATTTTTTCTTATCTTTCCGGGTATTGGGGGTATATTGCTCAAGCCATATAACAGGGATTTAATATAAAAACCTGTACCGCCAACTACCATAGGAAAGAGTCCCTTATCAAAAATTTGCTTGATGGCTGCATCTGCATCA
>JAGXLO010000173.1 GCA_018334695.1 Candidatus Cloacimonadota bacterium | reverse complement strand
TGATTGAATTACTAACTTATAAAGAAAAGTGGTATGGTAGAGATTTAGCTAAAATAGATACTTTCTTTGCTAGTAGTCAATTATGTAACAACTGTGGCTATAAGAATGAGAAAGTTAGGGATTTAAAAGTTAGAAAGTGGGAATGTTCTAAATGTAAATCGGTTTGGGATAGAGATATTAATGCAAGTTTGAATATTTTAAATGAAGGATTAAAAATTAAGACAAGTGCCACTTAAGATATGTACTGTCGAACTGACAGGAAATTACGCTTAGGAGACATGAGTAGTGGTTACACTCTCAGCCTAAGAATCCTCGTGGACTTGTCCCGAGGAGGGTCAAAATCACAATTTTGAAGGACTTTTTACTCAGCTGAATGTAATGGTTTTAAAAATTGAGTAAGCAGAATTATTTTAACTGCTCAATTATTAAAATAAAACATGCTTGTTGTTAATAAACAGGGGGGGATTCAGTTTATGATTATTAAAAAATCAAGATTTGTTAGTTTGATTGCAGTCATCTTTATTTTGGTATTTACAATGGCTGCTTGTGATAATCCGATGTATGATGATGGTGAAGAAGTTGTTCAATACGGTGATTTGATAGTAAGTACAGAATTAGAAGGTGGTATTTTTGGATCAGACAGTTTTAGTGATTTTGAGATTATAGTACAAATTGATCATCAGGATATTAATGACAATTATGAAAAAGGAAGTGGAGCTTTAACTTATAGTGAAATAAAGGAAGAAAATTCAATTGCATTTGAGAATATAGCAATCGGAGCCTGGGATATAGAGGTTACTGTAAAAGCAGATCATGATGATTATGGTACCAATGTTATTGCCAGGCAGGTAAACGATGAGACAGCTGTAGTTTTTGAAAAAGATTCTACAACTGAAAATGTGAATATAGAACAAGAGTCAGGTAGTTTAAAATTAATTGCTGGTCTAGGAATAAGCTCTCTTGATGAGCTGAATGTTTTAGAACTAGAAGAAGCAAATACACTAATAAAAGATTATTTTGAAGATGGCAGCTTGTGGGAAGAGCTTGATCCTCAAACCTATGATTTATCCTCAGACATTACCAAAAACGAAGTTGATTATGCTGATGAACTTAGTATAAAAGTTTTACCGGGGATAACAAAAAATTGTCTAATTGCTTTTACTTCGAATTCCCTGACAGTGGGTTTAACTGAAGAGTCTCCACCACCAGCACCTACAGGTGTTTCAGCAGAAGTTGATAATATAAATGAGACTATTGAAATAGAATGGAATTCAGTAACTAATGCTAACAGTTATAATGTAGTACGCAGAGATCCAGATATTACTGATGACCAGTGGGAAACTATCGAAACAGACCTTTCAGAAAGCAGTTATACCGATGACACAGCTCAAGATGAAGAAACTTATGAGTACGCTGTTCTTGCTGTAGATGCAGATGGTTTAGTCAGTGATTTTAGTGAACCCAGTAATGAGGTGGGTATTGTTTCTGATAAAATCTATAATGAAAATACATCAGAGACATACACTACAATCCAGGCAGCCATAGACGCTGCAGAAGAAGGTCAAAAAATAATAGTTAAAGCAGGCACATATACAGAAGATTTAACATTAACTGATCAAGATACAGCCGATAATGTTTCTCTGGAGGGAAAAGGTCCAGATGAAACTTCAATTGAAGGTAATTTTACCATTGAGAACGGAGTTCAATCTTTCTGGATGGGACACTTTGAAATTATAGGTGATTTAGAAGATAATGGACAATCGACTAATATTAATGACATCCATATAACTTCTAATAGTCCGGAGGGCAATGTTAATTTAAATGGTGACAGTGGAATATTTAGAGATGGGACCGTTGACGGTGATCTTACTATAAACGGTGATGATTATACATTAGAAGATCTTATAGTTAAAGGTGAATACAATGATAACGGAACAGATAATACCCATTCAAATATTACTGCTGTTGTTACTACAGCCGTTGAATTAAACACAGCTCTTGATAATGGGCTTATTGATAATATTAACGTAGCAGATGATATAACATTAGCAGATAGGTTAGTTATCTCAAGAGATAATGATGTAATTATTCAGGCATTAAATAGTGAAAGTATTATCGGTGATTTCAGTGAAGATATTCTAATCATTATTAGTAATGGGAACAATGCTGATGTAACAATTGATGGATTTAATTTGGTTCCAGATAATGATGATATCAATAATATAGTAAATATCCATGAAGATTCAACGGGAGCAATCACTCTTTCTAATAATACAGCAAGTGTAAGTTTTGCAGGAATAGGCTTCCATGTTAAAAGAGACGGTGTTTCAATAACCGGAAATACTCTAGAGAATATAGCTAGTGACTCCCAAACAAGTGAACCCTATCATTCAGCAATACTAGTTGACACTGCAGAGGATATTGAAATAGAGAACAACACATTTATTAACAATGAGATACCTTTGTATTTTAGAGGTGGAAACGATCTGGATAATATAGATATAACAAATAATACATTTGATACTGATATTTCAATACAATTAGATAGTACAAATGTTTATACAGCAGTTATGACCATGGAAGATGATAACACGCCAAATGGCGAAACAGACTTTCTTACTTATATACTTGCTGGGGATCAAAATAATGAATTTAAGACCGAACTGATGGGTGCAGCAATAATAGATGACGGCGGAGATGACTTTTTGATAGGAGTTACTGAATGAGAAATAATAAATAGACAAAGCATTTAACAGGAGGGCCCTCTTTTTAAGAGATTATAAAGGGGCTCTTCTTTATGTGGCATAATTTTTATTAAAATTCTCTTGTTTCATATAGATTAAACCAACTGAGTAGCAAGTAGAACATAATACTAAGTTGGGAAAGATTACAACTTTCATAAAAAGAAGAATATTCTTACCAGGGGGGAGTAATCAGTTTTAATTTCTGTTATAGTCACCCAATTGTAGTAGGAGTGCGTGAAAGGTTAAATTAGCTAAGAAAAATTTAAACAACGATTATGCAAAATAAAAGGAAATCATATAATATTTAGTTGCCAAACTCTGCACTTATTAGTTGCCAAGTACAAACAATATTAAAAAGAATTAAAACAGAGTATAATGACTTGGGTTATATAAGATTTGAAACTATATTAATTATTGTATTTAGGAAATTCAAAATTTGTATGGGTTTTAAAAACTTAAATAGAGGTGTAAAATGGAAGGTAATTGATGGTTGCATACTAAAATGTACTATG
>JAGXLO010000072.1 GCA_018334695.1 Candidatus Cloacimonadota bacterium | reverse complement strand
TTTTTTGATATTCAGCTAATATACGAAAATTTGCAGCAGGGGAATTTAGGTTCTAATCCATTTGTTTGGTGTCAGGGTGATATTGAGTTTTTGGGGAATAAGATGACTCGCACTCAGTTCATTACAGCAGCACTTGATATCCATCCTGGTTTTTATATCGATCTGAACCTGGAGTACAGGTTGGCAAAGCAGAGTAAGGAAGATGTGCATGTATTTTCTATGGGAGTGGAAGTGAAATATTAGTAATTTGTGACGAGTAACAAGTAAAGAGTAACAAGTTGTTCCGTGTTCCGTCCTAAAATAGGTTGACACTTAGAAAGGAGAAGTAAGAATGATTTTGATCTTCGAAATTTGATTCTTGACAATAATAGATACAATACGTTAATAAAAAATGTCTGTTTTTAATCATGAGCAAATTTCAGTTGAAACATAGAATATATTATAAGACAAAGTCAACTTACCTTTTGCTTTTTATAGATTAAGGAGTATTATGTCAGTTTATATCATTAAAAGGAATAAGAAAAATTACAAAAAAAAGCTGGAGAATTTATATAAGAAAGTTAAAGGATTAGACGCAAAAAAATATTGTGGAACTCTGGATATAAAAAAAGAACTATTAGAGTATCAGAAAGAATTAAGAAATGAATGGAAATAATATATTAATTGATACGAATATTGCATTTTATCTTTTTGATGGTGATACCAGAGTACAGAATATACTTCAGAATAAACACCTATATTTATCTTTTGTTAGCGGATTAGAGTTACTATCCTATAGCCAGTTATTGCCAAAATCAGCACGTAAAAAAAAATAGTGTTAAACAAATCCCCTTTAAAATGAGGAATGGTTCCGCCATTCGGAAGCGGGGTGTGTAATTCTTCACCTAAATTCCTAAACCTCTAAACCTTTAACCTGAAAATGATTTCCACAATGCAGTAAAAATGCTGCATAACAGAAATAAAAAATTATGAAATATATTGATTGTAGAAAAGAATCTCTGATTTTGCCTACTTTATCTTAAATCCGTCCTCTCTCCTTAATTTTCCCTATCTTAAAAAATATTTGACTTAGTTTAAAAATGTGCTAAAATCTATACTATGAGTAAAGAAAATAGAACAAAATTAAACGAATTAATTAGTAACTGGCCTAAAGGGACTATAGGTACTACAAATTTTTTGAAAAAGTACAATGTAGGCTATGAACTAATCCAACGTTATAAAAAAAGCAATTGGCTCGAGACAGTCGGGAATAAAGCCTATAAACTTTCAGGAGATGAAATCGACTGGTATGGAGCAATATTTGCTATTCAGAAACAATTGAATTTGTCAATTCATCCAGGTGGAAAAACTGCTTTGCAACTGCTGGGTTATGCTCATTACTTATCAGATTCAATCAAAGATATTTTTCTCTATGGTTATAGAGGAGAAAAATTACCAACCTGGTATAAAAAAAATTTATGGAAAGTAGCTACCCATTATTCTGCTTTTAAATTATTCCCCAGAGATACAGTTATTGGTTTTACAAGATATTCTCATAAAAATTTTAAGATAAAAATATCTTCGGCTGAACGAGCAATGCTAGAGATGTTATACCATTTTCCCAAATATAATAGTTTTGATGATTGCTATCAAATCATGGAAAACTTAGTAACTTTAAGATCTAATGTTTGTCAAAATTTACTAGAAGTCTGTAATTCGATAAAAGTAAAACGCTTATTTCTTTTCATGGCTGAAAAGAGCAACCATAGCTGGTTTGACGATTTAGCAGTAAATGAAATCAATCTGGGTAAAGGTAAAAGGTCTCTTGTGGCTAATGGTATTTTAGATAACAAATATAAGATAACCGTTCCTAAAAAATATAGATAATGGTAGATTCTCAGTATTATAACCAAGCCCATTTATTATTAAGGATTTTGCCATTTATATATAAACACCAAGAATTCTCTCTCAAAGGTGGCACCGGGATCAATTTTTTCCATCGCAGTCTGCCCAGATTATCTGTTGATATTGATCTGGTTTATTTGCCAATTCAATCTAGACGTGAGACATTTGATAATATTGACAAATTATTAAAAAATTTGAAATTAAATATTGAAAATAAAGTTCCCGGTACTAGAGTTATGGCTCAAAGTAAAAAGAATAGGGTCGTGAAATTGATCGTAAGAACAAATCAGGCAACAATTAAGATAGAACCCAACTTTGTAATAAGAGGAAGTTTATATCCTATTGAATCAAAAAGACTTGTTAATAAGGCAGTAAAATTATTTGAAGTATCTGTAAAAAGCAGGATTTTGAGTTTTGCAGATTTGTATGGTGGTAAAATTTGTGCTTCTCTTGATAGACAACATCCAAGAGATCTGTTTGATGTAAAATTATTAATTGAAAATGAAGGGATAACTAATAATATAAAGAATGCCTTTATTTTCTACTTAATAAGTCATGACAGACCTATGCTGGAATTGTTGAATCCCAATTTAATGGATATTAAAGAGTTGTATAATAAAAGTTTTAAAGGAATGTGCTCTGTTGATGTCAATGAAAAGGAATTAATTGAAACAAGGGAAATTCTCATAAATAAAATAAATAATATTCTCTCTGAGAAGGATAAAAAATTTATCTTATCGATAAATTCAGGAAAACCTAAATGGGAATTATTTCCCTATTCGAAAATAAAAAAATTTCCTTCTGTTAAATGGAAATTAGCAAATATAAATAAATTAAAAGAATTAAATTATGATAAATACTTAAAAACTAATCGTAAACTCATAAATTATTTTGATGGATAAATCTATTCTATACCGTCTGAAATTCATAAATACCCAGAAATATCTAAAAATACCCACAAATCCGGAATGGAAAGACCTTAGTGTAGAATGGTTTGAAGAATAAAACAGATATTGTCACTCTGGAGGAACGAAATTAAAGAAGTTGAGCGGAGCGAAATCCCGATTTTTAATCGGGGAGTCTCCCGAGAGCGGACAATTTTTTGAAATATAAGATCAATCCAACCTTCGGCAGATCCTTCTAATTTTCAAAAAGAGAAAATTCTCGATGATGATAACCCCTTTTTAAAATTCTAAGTTTTTTAATAATAACACAAAAATGGAGAAAAAAATGCAAGATTTCTCAATCGCCCCCAACGGGGAAGAATATCCTCTTCCCACCGAACAAGAATCAAAAGATGAATTAACAAGAATAAAAGAGATAACCGAACAACAAAGAGCCAAGGGTAGAACCATCGTGGCTGTACAGGGCATGGGCTTTGTGGGCTGTGTTATGGCGGCTGTGGTGGCAGATGCCACGGATGAGCAGGGAGAACCACTCTATTTTGTGCACGGACAGCAAAGAGCCTCTCTCCGTTCTTACTGGAAAGTGCCTATTATCAATAAAGGCATTCCCCCGGTTAGTTCTTCCGACAAAGAAGTACCGGAGATTTTCCGCAGAACTGTAAAAGATAAGCAGACCCTGCGTGCTACCTGGCTCAACTACGCTTATGAAGTAGCTGATATTGTGGTGGTGGATATTCAACTGGATGCCACTAAACCCGCTTTTGGCGATGCTGCCCAAGGATATTGTGACCTCTCTGCCTTCCGTGACGGTATGCGAACTCTGGGCAAACATATACAACCGGAATGTATGATCCTGGTGGAGACAACTGTTCCTCCCGGCACCTGTGAACATGTGGTCAAGCCCATTATCGAAAAGGAATTTAAAAAACGCGGTATTGATACGGAAAAATACCCGCCTTTGATAGCACATTCCTATGAACGAGTAATGCCAGGTGCTAATTATGTGAGTTCTATTAGAAATTTCTGGCGAGTGTTCTCAGGAGTCAACCAAAAAAGCAAAGATATTGCGCGCCAGTTCCTTAGCAATATTCTGGATACAGAAAACTATCCGCTTACAGAACTGGGCAGTACTAATGCCTCGGAACTGTCCAAGGTGATGGAGAATTCCTATCGTGCTACAAATATTGCATTGACGTTGGAGTGGGCTAAGTGTGCTGAAAAAATTGGGGTTGATCTGCATAAAGTGAGAGCAGCCATTCGTAAGCGAAAAGGAACCCATGATAATCTGCTGCGACCCAGTCTGGGTGTGGGCGGATATTGTCTTACCAAGGATCCTGTTCTGGCTAACTGGGCTATGGATGCTATTTTTGAATTGGATCAGGAACTGCCCATAGCTATAAATTCAGTAGATGTGAACGATACAATGCCCTTGCACACGATTGAACTTATCAAAGAGGAGTTTGATGACTTGAAGGATCTTAAAATAGCCGTACTGGGAGTATCCTATCTGGAGAATCTGGCTGATACACGTCATTCTCCCAGTGAAACTCTCATAAAATTTCTCAACGAAGAGTGGGCTCTGGTAAAGGCTCACGATCCCTATGTGGAGTACTGGCCCGAGATGGAGAATGTGACCATACAAAAGACTCTACCAGATACATTGGCAGAGGCCGATGTGGTCATCTTTGCTGTTGGTCATGATGAATACATAGAATTGGATCCGATTGAGGTGGTGGATATGATCGGTAAAGAAACCCTCATTGTTGACTGTTCTAATTTCCTTACTGATGACAAGATCAAGCAGTACTTGGAAGCAGGTTGTAAAGTTAAGGGAGTGGGGAAAGGGCATATTGAGAAGATGTGACTCTGTGACTCTGTGACTATGTGACTCTGTGACTATGTGACTCTGTGACTATGTGACTCTGAGATAAGGAGATGGTTTGACTGTAAAAAAAAAGATAGTTGCTGAAGTTTGAGACAATGTGTTTATGACGAATGAATATTCCAAAAAATAGGTTAAGAAGATTTTGGAAAAATTCATATTTGCAAAGGTAAAGAATTAAAAAAATGTAAATTGAAATAGGGAGGTTTTATTATGAAGATAAGGGACCATAATGATTTGGAAGTTTTTAATATGGCATTCAGTAATGCTATGAAAATTTTTGAATTATCAAAGGGATTTCCCAAAGAAGAATTATATTCTCTCACCGATCAGATAAGGCGTTCATCAAGATCTGTAGCTGCAAATATTGCCTGCCCCGTGGAATAATAATATGTATTATACTTATGTCTTAAGAAGTAAAAAAGATGGCAATTTTTACATAGGTTACACTGAAAATTTGAAAAAAAGATTTAAAGAGCATAACTCTGGTAAGGTTAAATCTACTAAATATCGATCACCTTTTGAGTTAGTTTATTATGAAGCATGCAGAAATATTGAAGATGCATTGCATCGTGAAAAATATCTAAAATCGACTTATGGTCATAGATATTTAGAAAATAGGCTAAAGAATGATATATAATTGATATTCCACAGGGCAAGACTCCTTCAGAAAAAGAAGGTATCCTAAAGCATTTATAGCTAAGTTAGTTGATAGTGAAGCAGAAGCTGCCGAGACCCAGACATGGTTAAAATTTTCCAGAGAATGTGATTATCTAAGTAGAAAAGATTTTGAGGAATTATCAAAAGGTTACCATTATATTTTGGGTAAATTAGTAACTATGGAAAGACATCCTGAAGATTGGTCAATATAATTTAAATACAATTTTCCTTCAGCAGATACTATCAATGTACCAAATATTATAGTTCACAACTTCTCCCATTCTCACAGTCACATGTTCTCACATTCCCACAGTCTCTCCCTCTCAAAGTCACACGTTCTCACAGTCTTATGTTCTCACGTTCACACAGTCTCATTGTCTCACTTTCTCGCCCCCCTCTCTTTTTCTCGCCCATTCACCCCTTCGCCTTTTCTCTCTCAAAGACTCACCGTCCCAAGTTCTCACAATCTCACAGTCCCATGTTCCCACAGTCCCATGTTCTCACAGTCATAACTCCAGCCTCCGGCTGGTTTTTTTTGGTTTAAGGTGATTTTTATTAAACTCTACTTTAATAATTATCGGGTTATTTTTAATCTTTAGTTATACATTTAGGGAAATTAACATCACTGACGATTCATTAATAAATTAACTCTTATCAGCTTATTTTAGCAGAACATGTATTTTAGTTCGGGACTTCCATTTCACTATTCACAAACTTGTCCGCTTACTGGCGGATTCACTTATTCATTCATCATTTCTCTAAATCCTCATCTAACTACTAATTACTGATTACTTTTTACTAACTTACATCCCTCTTTGTTTTTTCCCTTCCTTCCCTCTTCCTATTTCAATTATACAAACTGTCCGCCTACTGGCTGATTATTCATTGTACATTATACATTTTTTCCCTTTTATCTTTTTCAACATTTTTACTTTATGCTTTCTGCTTTTATTTTTTTCTTCCCATCAACCTTGTTTTCATTAATTTTATCTGAAATTGAAATTTTTAAAAAATTGTTCTGTTTGAGTGCTGTTTACAGCACGAGTGTCAGCCTTATAGCTGATGATAACAATTTTTAATTTCAATGAAGCTATAAAATATGAAAACGTAAGGTTGCGGGTGCCCTTTCTTTTTTGCTTGCGTTTTTTCTTTGGGCAATCAAAGAAAAAATGAAGATAGAATAAATTTATTATAAGTCACCGAAGGCACTAAGTTTTATTTTTTTATTACGAATTATTGTAGAATTAACATCACTAACGAATCCAAATTAATTAATTCTTATTAGCTTATTTTTGCAGAACAACCCTGACTTTGTGACAGAACTATAATAAAATAAAAATCATTTAGCGATCTATTAGTATATACAATATATCTTGGACAACTAGTAAAATCAGTAGAATGATTGAAAAATTTAAAATGTAAATAAATATTACAAATAAACTTGACAAACACAAAATATGTAATTTTTTTTAACAAAAAGGAGTAATGATGAAATTGAAAAAAATAAGAAAAGAGAAAGGTTTTACTCAGGAACAAATCGCTGATAGTTTGAATATTTCCCGAGTGACTTTGTCCAATATTGAAAATGGCAAGAGTAGATTAGATGCTGTCCAGTTGTATAAATTATCACAGCTGTATGGGGTTGAGCCTTTTAAACTTATTGGAATCGAAAAACAAAAGCCCGTCAAATTTGCTTTTCGTGAATCAGAAAAATTAAGCAAAAGAGCAAACAAAAAGTTGGAGAAAATCGAGAAATATATAAATAAAATAGTTGAATTAGAGAGTTTATAATATATGAATAAAAATTACATTAATAAGGAAATTACTGTTTTTAGAAGGAAACTTGGTTTGAATAATATTGTGGTGGAAGAAGCCACCCTCCTAAATATTCTACAAAATGATAAATATTATATTTTTTATGATCTATTTGGTAGAGATTCTTTTTCAGGAGCTGCTTATAAAGAGGGGGAGATTAAATTTATCATCATCAACAGCAGTCAATCCAAAGGAAGACAGAATTTTACCTTAGCCCATGAATTGGGACATATAATTTTGCATGATAAAAATATTTTTGACCTTACTCAAGAAAATGTAAAGTTAGAAAAAGAGGCTGATTTCTTTGCCACAAACTTCTTAATGCCGGAGCACCTATTAAAAATGGAAATTGGGGATTTTAAAAAAATCAGTAAAATGGACATTCTGATGGTTTCTCAGCGGTTCAGAGTCAGTTTTGAAGCCGCTTTGTATAGATTATTATCAATTTATGGTAAGAGGAATATGCCAGCTGATTACGGAAAAATAAAAGTAGTTGATGTTATATCAGAATTCAATAATAAGAATAAAGATAATTATGATAAAGAGGCTCGAAACTTAGCTTCTAGTTTGAAAATTGATGAATCCTTATATTATCCTGATGAAAAAATGCATTATCCTAATAATATTATTAAAGAGAGATCGATTAGAAAATATAAGAACGAAAAAATATCTTTTGGAAAGTTGTTAGAGTTTATTAAATTTCTCGGTTTAGATCCGGATAAGGTAATGGCAGCTCTAAAGTAGGAGAAAGTATTTTAAGGATAGTACTGGATAATACAGTTTATTCAAATTTTTGTAAGATAACAAAACTGGATAAACTAAGAATTCTTAATAAAAATAATAAATATGAGCTGTTAAAGACGCCACAAGTTTTGCAAGAATTTAAATTTCTTAATAAAAAGAAAATAATACCGGGCAGATTATTTGAAATTAAGCAGAAAAGTTTTAAAAAGTTCAAAGATGCCATAACTGCTACGGAAGGCTTATCAGGATTAGGTGATGGTGAATTAAGCTGTTTGTTAGCATTGATAGAGGGAAAAGTGGACATGATTGCTACAGATGATAAAAAAACTAGAGGGTATATTGAAAATAATTTTTTGCAAAGATGTATTAATCGGAACTTTAGGTATTATGAATATCATGTTGGCTGAAACAGTTATCTGTCCCGCAGAAGCCAGGAGTATGCTAAATAATATGTTAGAGCAAGGATATTGGCTTGAGAATAAAATAGTACATAAATTTTTAGATAAGTTACTATTAGAATAAAAATTTTAGAAACTATTAAGATTAGGGTTAGCATTTAATATTTTGATAATTTTGTTTTGCAGTGAGTTTTGTTATTAATAAAGTGAATCTTGTAGAATTTTATGACTTAATAATAAAGATTGATAATATTATTTATACTTATCTAACATTGGTTTACCAGACCAATATAATATTCAAAGTTTTGAAATAACGAACCAAAATATTTAAATTGATAGTTGTTAATTTATACTTTTTGTAATAAAATATTTGTTTCAAATGAGGTGCAATGAGGTCATTCGTGATTACTCTCACATCCATGTTTGAATTAATTTAAAAGGTATCCTTATATTTTGGGTAAATTAGTAACCATGGAAAGATCTCCTGAAGATTGGTCAATATAGATTCATATAACATTTCTCTCTAACCACCTAATCTCAAATTCCCAAAGTCTTAACTTCTAACATTTTTCATTTCAATTATTCTCCCATTCACACAGTCTCATTGTCTCACTTTCTCGCCCCCTCTCCTTTTCTCGCTCTGTCGCCCCTTCACCCCTTCGCCTTTTCTCCCACTCTCATAGTCCCATCTTCTCAAAGTCATAACCCCAGCCTCCGGCTGGTTTTTTTATTTTAAGGCGATTTTTATTAAACTTGACTTTAACAATTATCGGGTTAAATTATAACTTATGTTAATAAAAAGAGAAATTTTACCTCGAATTATGTCTCATCTTTCTGCCAAAGAGATGACAGTCATAACCGGGGCACGCCAGGTGGGCAAGACCACTATCATGAAAGAGATGCAAAATATTCTTGAAAAAGAGGGAAAGAATACGCTCTATTTTAACCTCGATTATGAATCTGATTTCGAATTTCACAGATCACAAGAAAAATTATTGCAAAAGATACAGCTAGAAGTTGGTGCTGAGAAAAGTTATATCTTCATTGATGAAATACAGAGAAAGGAAAATGCAGGCTTATTTCTTAAAGGGTTGTTTGATCGTAATCTGCCCTATAAATTTATTATATCTGGCTCTGGTAGTATGGAGTTGAAGGAAAGGATACACGAATCTCTCACGGGAAGGAAGAGAATTTTTGCAGTGTATCCGGTTAATTTTCGTGAATTCATAAACTTCAGAACTGATTATAAATATGAAGACAGATTATCAAATTTTTTTAGTCTAGAAAAAGCCAAGACACTTGCTCTATTAAATGAGTACCTTGTTTTTGGAGGATATCCACGCCTCGTAGTCGAGAAAAAAAGAGAAGAAAAGTTGCTGTTGATGAATGACATCTATGATAGTTACCTGGTTAAAGATGTAGCTTATCTTCTAAATGTTAATCAACCTCAGATGTTTACCAAATTAGTACAGTTATTGGCTAATTCTTGCGGCTCTCTCCTTAATTATTCTAAATTAGCTAGAGATATTGGTATCTCCTTTTCCACTTTGAAGAAATACCTCTGGTATGCTGAGAAGACTTTTATTGTAGATTTGATTAATCCCTTCTTTAGGAATAAGCGAAAAGAGATAAGAAAATCTGAAACTGTCTATTTTAATGACCTGGGCTTAAGAAATTATGCCCTTAATGATTTTTCTAAAAAGGTAAGAGGTAAGAAGTCAGGCTTTCACTTTCAAAATTTTATTTATATATTATTACGCAGTTTGTTAGGGCAAAAAAATTATAAGATTCATTACTGGCGCACCACCGACAAAGCAGAAGTTGATTTTGTTATTAATAAAGGAAACACTGTGATTCCGGTAGAAGTTAAGTTTTCAAAATTAAAAAAATCGAATATTTCAAGGTCATTTCGTAATTTCCTGGATCAATATAAACCGCAAAAGGCTTTTATTGTTAATCTGGAATTAATGGCTGAAGAAAAAATTAATTCGACCCAAGTAAAATTTTTACCTTTTTACAAGTTATATGAACAGGATATCTAAAATGAAGGCTTGAGAAAGATATTTAAAATTTTAAGAAATAGCTTGCAGTATTCTTAATCGTAAGATATTATTAATTTTTTGTTGGGTTTATTGCAAATGAGATCTGGTAGATTGCCAGGTCTTTTTTTTAGTTTAAGGCGATTTTTATTAAACTCGACTTTAATAATTATCGGGTTATTTTACAAATTTAGTTCAAGATTTAGGGGAATTAAGATCACTAACGAATCCAATCACATTAACCTTTACCAGCATATTTTTGCAAAACACCCCTGACTTTGTGACAGAAAAATGCCAAAACAGGTTTGACTTTGTGACAAATAAATGTAAAAATACCCCTGACTTTGTGACAGAACTATAATAAAATAAAATAATATCGGAGGAAAAATGGAACCAGCAATTGATAAAAATGGTAAAGTGATTTACCTTAAAAAGGATGGTAGTGCATCTCATAAAAATCCAAAAATGAAAGTACAACTGAAAGTCTCCGGCTATGAAGTTTCCAGGTTTGGGGATGTTAGCTTAAAATGGGGGGACCCTTATGAAGACGATAAGGTAATAATAAGATCAAAATTCGGATTTTTTTTATTGGAGAAGGATACCGACAAGGTTGATAAATTGGACGGAAGTATTGAAGATGCAATTGAAAAGGGCACTGTAACTCAAACTAACTTAAAGGATTTTGTTAAGGAACCTCCCCCCAAAGAGAAAGAGGTGAATCCTGAGGACTATATAGATAAAGATGATTTTGAAGTTGTTAAAAAGGGTGATAGATATTATATTAATGCAAAATATAAACCTT
>JAGXLO010000009.1 GCA_018334695.1 Candidatus Cloacimonadota bacterium | reverse complement strand
CTTCATTTTTTTTGATTAATGCTTTAGATGAATTAAAAACTGCTGTTGTTTTTCCTATCTTTAGTGCAGGCAGTATAGTTGTAATTAGTTTAGGTGGATATTTCTTTTACAATGAATCTTTAAATAAAAAGGAGAAATCTGCAATTGTTATGACAATTGTTGCTTTGATACTAATTAATTTATGATAGATACTTATAAGTAAAGGATTACTTGACATCAGGGTAAATTCATAGTAAAATTTTATTTGCAGGTAAACAGTTTTGTTGTTTATCTAATTAGAAATTCAAAATTAAAATTAAGTGCCCGTAGCTCAATTGGATAGAGCGACTGACTACGGATCAGTAGGTTGAGGGTTCAAGTCCTTCCGGGCATGCCATTATATTCATTTAAATATCAGGAAAGAATTTCAATTCCAGTTATAGTAAACTGGGATATTTTTATATGTAAAACAAAATATATTTATTAAAAGGCGTACTTATTATAGTATGCTTTTTTGTGTTTTAAGCAGGAAAGTTAGTATCTATGGGCAACTTTTTAAATAGATTATCCATATATAAACTATTAAGCCCACTGACAGAGTTGGATAATTAGTGTGTATGTCTATAATGGTAAGCTTCCATAAAAAACATATCTTTTCTAAGAAGTGTATTTTAAATTAAGAAGACACACATAAACTTCAAAAGTTACTAGAAAATAGTAATATGGAATATGGTCAGAGGCCACTTAAAGATGTTTTCTGAAAGTGATTTAATAGAAACAGCCTTTTAAAATATTGGATTATAAAAGTAGAAAACATTTTTTCTTTATAATAAATTATAAAGGAGTACTTCATCTCTTAAAAAATAAGCTAAAAATCGCGAATAAGATACGATTATAGCTATTTTTATGGTTAGCATGTAAACCACTGCGAATAAGATACTATAATACCTATAATCGAGTAATTTACTGAATATAAAAACCGTGCATTAAACCTTGCAATCTAAAAGTTTATCTTAAATCCAAAAGCAACTTGACACTATCATTAATTTTAAATGATTTCACTTTTTTTAAAGATATTGTTAATATAGTAATAATATCTAATATTGTAAATTATGAAATATAGGAGGTGGTAACAATTAAACCATGGAGATGTCAAATATGTGGAGAAACATATTTAGGTAGTAAAAGTTCTGACCGTTGTCCTTTTTGTGGTGCAGATGGTGAGAATTTAAAATCAGCCGCTCATTATATTGAATATGGCGAGATAGAGATGAGTGAACAAAGCCGTAAAGACTGTTTACATGCTTTAGAACTTGAAATAGATAATCAAGTTTTTTATCAAAAATGTACAGAACAGGCTGATAATCAAATATCAAAAGCTATTTTTAAAAGATTAGGTAAACAAGAAGGAGAACATGCTGAGGTATTAGAGGTTATGTTAGGAGAAGAGATTGATTTTAATCCCGATCCAACTATACCAGACAACGATTTTGATCGTTTTGCAAAATCAAATGAACATGAAAAAAGAGCCATTAATTTTTACTTAGAAGTGGCCAGAAGAGCTCCTGAAAGTAGAGTTCGTCAGGTATTTAGAGCACGGGCTGATATTGAAACGGAACATATGAATTTAGCTAATATCTACAAGTAAAAATTGTTAATGGTATTTAATATAATATTTATTTAAAGGGATTATCAGTGAATATCCGGTAATCTTTTTTAATTTTGTAGAGTAATCTGATATAATTAATTTGTAATCAAAATGAAAACAAAGGAGGTATTAGATTGTATTCTAAATTGGGAGAAGCTATTATAAACAATAACCAAAAAATGATTCAAGATATAATAGCTAGTCTGGAATTAAAAGATATTAATCTGACAGATTTTGTTAATGAAATGGCCCCTATAATGCTGACAGAAGCAAATTTAACCTACGGTAATTTTCATTTTATTAAAATGTCACTCTTTTTAAGTGAACTTTCCCTTAAAAACTACTTTTCAGATCACACAGAAAAAGAATTAACAAACCTCCTTGCAATGAATATGACAGAGAGACGGTTTGTGAAAATCAAAACTGATAGAATGGGATATAAAGAGGATTATGCTGATCAATCTACTTTAAAAAAGATGATTGAAGAGATCGATAAAAGTAATGTCCATAATGCTTATTATTACAGTCTTGGTCTTTTAAAACATGAACCTGTGATGTTAAAAAACAACCTACTTTCCTTAGGTACCGAGTCACTATCAAAAACCTTAGGCCACAGCTTTACCTGTTTTTATCCTGTCATGAGAGATTTGGTAGTAGAGGATTCCCCTCATGATGCAACTGCCATTTTTAGTTATTTAATGTATTTAGCTAGATATAACTATAAAAAGGATGTACATGTTCAATATGATACTAACCACTTTGAAGATATTCCCCAATTAACTAAGATTTGTGCTTCGGGTGAAGGAATCGTCAATCTACATCATATGATAACATTAGCAGTATATCTATTATGGGAAAAAGATGAGGTAAACGGTGATTATATAACATACCATAATTTCTTAAATTGGATAGGCGAGAAGGAAGTTGAGGAAGAACTATTAGAAAAAATAGAAGAGATGGAAGCGGTTAAAAGTAATTTACTAAAATATGAAGAATTTAAAAGTTCATTTTCTCTTAAAAATTTAGATGAAACTTTACCAGTTTATTTCAATATTTTAGAAAAAGATTATAAAAAGGCAGTAGATTGGATGTTTAGACTATATCCAAACTACTATAATCCTAACTGGGATCCTCATTACTTTACGAGTCTATACTCAGCCTTAAAACTATATAAAATGGATAAAACGGAGGATAAGACCCCCTCTAAAATGGCTATTTATCAGGCTTTAAGATATTTTGGACAGAGGGTTGATTTGAAAATTAAATAATATGTAGCTAATATATATGAGTGATTTTTCAAAAAATTTAGTTAAATTACAAAATTACACTTGAAAAATTAATGTTAAAGGATATATAATAAAAAAAAGAAATAATAGTCATATATATTTTTTTATTTTATGTAACATGTTACATATTAGTAATGAATTTTTAGATAAATCTAAAACTCGTACCTAAGGAGGTAAAAGTTATGCATATAAATGAAGAAATTACTAGACTAGCAAATAAGCAAAAAAAAGATATTATTGATTTGCTGAGTAATCTTATTAAATTTAAAAGTATAACGGGCACAGTGGAAGAAAAAAAGGCAGCTCACTTCATAAAAGAAAAAATGGAATCCTTTGGTTATGATGATGTCTTTATAGATAGTATCGGTAATGTGATTGGTAAAATAGGTAATGGTCCTAAAACAATTCTTTATGATGCCCATTTAGATGTGGTTGATGTAGATAATAAAAATTGGGATACCGACCCTTTTTCACCTGTTATTGCTGATAATTATATTATAGGTAGAGGAGCTATGGATGATAAAGGACCTTTAAGTTGTATTATATGGGCTGGTAAGATAATTAAAGATTTAAATTTAGCGGAAGATTATACAATATATATAACTACCAGTGTATCAGAAGAAACCTGTGAAGGGCTGGCATTAGGTAATTTTCTTAAAGAATATGAGATAGATCCTGATTATGTAGTAATAGCTGAAGCAAGTGATTTGAAAATTTGTCGAGGGCATCGTGGTCGTGCATTAGTAAAGGCAACTTTCTCGGGAAAATCAGTCCATGCCAGTATGCATAGTCGGGGTGATAATCCGTTCGATAAAGCATTACCTTTTGCACAGGCAGTTAAGAAGTTAGACAAAAATTTGGATGATGATAATATTCTGGGAGCTGGAGATGTAGTAGTAACCAAAGTAAATAGCAATAATACATCCTTAAATACACTACCTTCTCAGACAGAAGTAATCATGGACCGCCGGACTAATTCAATTGATACTAAAAAAAGTATTATCAAAGAATTTAAAAATCTTCCTAACGGAGATTCAGCAGATATTGAATTTTTAATGTATGAAGATGAAAGCTATAATGGCTATCAAAAAAGGGGTGAAGAATATTTCCCTTCCTGGATCCTGCCGGAAGAAGATGCTTTAATTCAAAGCGGTATAAATACATATAAAGTTCTTTTTAAAAAAGAGCCCGAAGTTACAGTCTGGGGCTTTAGTACGAATGGGACTTATACCATGGGTAAGGCCGGCCTTAAAACCATAGGTTTTGGACCGGGCATAGAAAGTTATGCCCATGCAGAAAATGAAAGAGTTAAAATTGATGATCTCATCAAAGCAGTTAGTTTTTATTCATATCTACCTGTATCTTTAAAATAAGGGAATTGGAGGTTACAAGATGGGTAAATTATTAACTGGTAAATTTCTTATTAAGGGAAATAATGAAATAAAAAAAGATTGGGGTCTTCTAATTGAAGATCAAATAATAAAAGATATTGGTCCCAATCAGAGTTTAAAAAATAAATATAAAGATCATAAACAATATGATTTATCTGATAAGATTATCTCACCTGGCTTTATAAATACCCATATGCATTCTTATGGAGTTTTATCACATGGAATTCCCAGTGTAGATGTAGACAGTTTTGAAAGCTTCCTTAAAGATTTCTGGTGGCCGTTAGTTGAGGATCGTATTGATCAGGAAATGATAAAAGTTACTTCCCGTTTTGCTGCTGCTGAACTGATAAACAGTGGTATAACTACTTTTTGTAATGTTATGGAAGCACCTCAATCTGTTCCCGGGGTCTTAAATGTTCAGGCAGAAGTATTAGAAGAGATCGGAATTAAAGCTATCCTTTCTTTTGAAGCTTCCCAAAGAGTCAATGAAGAAAATGGAAAATTAGGTTTAGAGGAAAATAAAGACTTCTTTTTAAATTACAAAGACCATCCCTTATTATCTGGAATGATGTGTATACATACTACCTTTACATGTTCAAAGGATTTTATTAAAGATGCCAGTTCTATTGCCCAAAAGATTGGATCTGGTATTCAAATGCACCTTTCGGAAAGCTCTTATGAATTAGAGTATACTAAAGACAAATATAATTTAACTCCAATAGAATTATATGATAAATTAGGTTATTTATATAATTATATTTTAGCTTCTCAAGGTGTTAAACTTTCCCCAAAAGAAATAGATATTTTAAAAGAAAAAAATGATATAAATATTGCTCATGTACCAATAAGCAACTGTGAAGTTGGTGGGGGCATCGCCCCAGTTAAAGAACTGCTTGAGAATAATATTAATGTGGGCTTGGGCACAGACGGCTATATAAATAACTTCTTTGAAGTTATGAGAGCAGCATTTTTAATCCATAAAGCAAAACATGAAAATCCCGAAGTAATGCCGGCCGAAAAAGTCTATAAGATGGCTGTTCAAAATGGTAGCCGAGCTTTACATTTAGCTAAATCTGGTTCAATAAGAAAAGGTAATTATGCCGATATAATAACCATTGATATTGATACCCCTACTCCAATAAATAAAGAGAACCTCTTCGAACAAGTAATTTTATATAGAAACCCTCAGAATGTTCAGGATGTATTTATTAATGGAGAACCCTTAAAAAGAAATGGTCAATTAACAACACTTAAGCTTAACAAAATAAAACAAGAAGTTAATCGGCAGGCTGAGAGATTATGGGAGGCGATAAAATAATGAATTTAGAAACTGAAATTTTAGGTATAAAATTAAAAAGTCCCTTTATTATCGGTTCCGGACCCCTAAATTATAATGCTGAGGGTATGATTAGATCATACCAAAATGGGGCTGGAGCAGTAGTAACTAAAACCATAAGAGATAATGCAGCTGAAAACCCCTATCCACATATTGCGTATAGTAATAAAGATACCCTTGTTAATGCCGAGAAATGGGCCGACCTGCCCGGTGAACAGTGGGTAGAAAAAGAGATACCGAAAGCTAAAGAAAAGGGAGTTATAGTAATTGGTAGTATTGGTCATACTCCTCGGGAAGTAAAAAATTGGACAGCTAAAGTAGATCAAGCCGGAGCTGACATGATAGAACTTGTTTCATATAGCAAAGATACGATGATAGACATGGTGAAACAAGCAAAGAAGTTAACTGATAAACCAGTTTTAGTAAAAGTTAGTCCCAACTGGAACAGTCCAGTAAAAACTGCCCTTAAAGCTTTAGAAACAGGTGGGGATGGAATTACTGCTATTGATTCAGTTGGTCCAGTCCTTAGGATAGATATAGAAAAAGAAAAACCCCTACTTGGCAGTGAAAGAGGGTATGGCTGGTTAAGTGGTAGTGCAATTAAACCAATTGCCTTGAGATATGTAGCTGATATTGCTTCAAAAACTGAAAAACCAGTGGTTGGCATCGGAGGTGTTACAACAGCCAAAGATGCTGTAGAGATGTTGATGGCAGGCGCTGGGGCAGTTGGTATTTGTTCTGCTCCTATGATCAGAGGGATTCAATATATTGATAAATTAAATAATGATCTAGATAAATTACTTAAAAAATTAGGATATAATTCAGTTAAAGATGTTTCAAAAGTAGCACTTAAGAATTTATATGAAAAAGAGATTAAAAATAAACTTTCCTTCCAATTTGAAAAAGGAAAATGTATTAAATGTAATAGGTGTATTGAAGTTTGTTCTTATCAGGCAAGAGAATTTAAAGGAGATGACCTTAAGCTGGATACAAATAAATGTCATTATTGTGGTTTGTGTGCAACGGTATGTCCTACCGATGCATTAACTATGGTAGACTTATAAAATAATTTTTTAGGAGGATTTTATACCTATGTATAATGAGATAAAAAAATCTCAAAATAGACTGGATGGTTATGAAAAAGTAACCGGTCAAGCAAAATTTGGAGCAGATTTAAATTTCGGCCACCAGCTTTATGCAAAAACCGTATATTCTGAATACCCTCGGGCTGAGATAGTAAGTATTGATATAAGTGAAGCCGAAAAATTAGAGGGAGTAGTAGATATAATAACTTATGAAGATATACCGGGAGAAAATGAAATGTTTGGTAGATTTCCTGTCCTGGCGGCAAAGGAAGTAAAATATATTGGTGACGGAGTTGCAGTAGTTGCAGCTAAAAGTAAAGAAACGGCCGAGAAAGCTGTTGATTTGATTAATGTGGAGTACAAAGAAAAGCAACCACTTTTTAATATGAAAAAAGCTTATAATAGTAAAGATGATTTGGTACATACAGATAAAGAAGACAATATTATTGAGCACTCTCACCACCTTATGAGAAAAGGAAACATAAAAGAAGGTTTGCAAAAAGCGGATGTTATATTAGAAAGAACTTATTATACTCCTTTTGTAGATCAAGCCTATATTGAACCAGAAGTAATAGTAACTATACCCGATCCCTATCGGGAAGGTATTGAGATCCATGGTTCGATTCAAAATCCTTATTCTATTAGAGAGAATGTTGCCAAAATTATGGATTTAAAGATCAGTCAGGTTAAAGTAATACATAGTACGATTGGCGGTAGTTTTGGTGGTAAAGATGAATCAGTAATGTTAATGGCAGCCCGTACAGCAATCTTAGCTAAAAGAACAGACCGTCCTATAAAGATGGTCTTAACTAGAGAAGAGAGTATGCTGGAAAGTTGTAAGAGGCATGCTTATGAACTAAATTACAAAATTGGTGCAAAGCAAGACGGTACTATTGTAGCCATTGAAGATGAAGTTTATACCCAAGGCGGTCCCTATAACAATAAAGCAATGTTTGCAAACTGGAGAGGTTCTGTCCATGCGACTGGACCTTATCGGGTAGAAAATGTAAAGACAGATTACTACGGTGTCTATACTAATACCATCTATGGGGGAGCCTATCGCGGTTTTTCAGCCCCTCAAACTGTTTTTGGTAGTGAATCATTAATAGACGAACTTGCCTATGAACTAGATATTTCTCCGAAAGAAATAAGATTAAAGAATTGTTTGAAAGAGGGCGATACATTCGCCACCGGGCAGAAGTTTGGTCCGGGTGAAATACCCGCTCCCCTTGCAGATATAATTGAGGGAGTCTGTGAACATTCCGATTATGAAGAAAAAAGAGCTGAGTATAAAGAGTTTAATAATAAACATAATGAGAAGAAAAAAGGGATTGGTATTTCCTGTACTATTAGAGGAGCCGGCCTGGGGGGCGAAGGTATAGATACTGCCGGTGCCACTCTTACCATTGATCAGGATGGTAGTATAAATTTAATTAGTGACTTAACTGAAATGGGACAGGGTATGAGAACCGCTCATTCTCAGATAGCAGCAGAAACACTGGGTGTCAGCCTCGAACGTTTCACATTTATCAATACTGATACTTCGATAATCATGGACGGAGGACCTACTGTAGCTTCCCGTGGTACTCTTGCTGGTGGTCAGGCAGTTATAGAGGCTGCCCGGAAGTTAAAAGAAAGATTAAAAAAGGTAGCTTCAAAAAAATTAGATTGTAAAAAAGAAGATATTGTAATAGGAAATGACCTAATCTATCATAAGCAAAATAAAGAAAAGACAATAGCTTTTGAGGACTTAATTGAGGTCTGTTTAAATGATCTAGGAATTTCCTTAAGTGCTCAGGGTTGGTATAATCCGGGGCCTGAAGAATTGGATGAAGAAACCGGTCAGGGTAAAGCATATCCGACCTATGTATACGGATGTGCAGTAACTGAAATTACCGTAGATATTAAAACTGGGAAAGTAAATGTAGATAAAATTACGGCTGGTTATGATATTGGTACTCCAATTAATCCCCAGCAGGTAAAAGGACAACTTTATGGAGGACTTTTGCAGGGATTGGGATATAGTCTTATGGAAGAATTTGAACAAAAAGAAGGTTATTTAAAAACTGATAATTTCGATGATTATCTAATTCCAAGTATAAAGGATATGCCTGATATAGATATTAAGTTATTTGATATAGAAGATGATTTCGGACCCTATGGTGCTAAAAGTGTTGGCGAATTAGGTATTGAATTGGTTGCACCTTCGGTAACCAATGCTTTTTATGATGCGACCGGACGCAGAATAAGGGAAATCCCGTTGAATTTAGAAAGAACTTTACTGGGCAAAAGTTTAAGTAAATAGGAAAGGTGGTTATACTGTTGCAAGAATTTAATTTTTTACAACCAGAAAACTATAGGGAAGCCTTAAATTTGTTAAACGAATATCATGGGAAAAGTAAAATAATAGCGGGTGGTACGGATTTAATAGTTGATTTAAGAAAAGAAAAATACACGGATCTTAAATACCTTATAGATATCAGTAAGTTAGATGAATTAGAATATATAAAAGAAGATGGTGAGTATATAAAAATTGGGAGTTATACTAACCATAAAAGCATAACTAAATCAGACTTAGTAAATAAGTATGCCAAAATACTTACTTTAGGATGTTCTGAGATAGGTTCTCCTCAAATCAGAAATAGAGGCACGATTGGTGGAAATATTATTACAGGATCTCCCTGTGCTGATTCAGTTACCCCCTTAGTAGCCTTAAATGCAATAATTGTTATTGAAAGTAAGGAACAAAAAAGAGAAGTTCCGATTGAAGAGTTTTATGAAGGACCTTATCGACCCAAAATTAAAGCAAATGAACTATTAAAAGAAGTATATTTTAAGAAACTGGATAATAGTTACCAAGGTGATTTTATAAAAGTAAAAAGGCGGAATGCTGTTTCTAAAGCAAGAATTAATATTGCTGCTTTAGGAAAAATAGATCAGGCGGGAAAAGTTTTTGATATAAGGTTAGCGCCTGGATCTATAACACCTAAACCACAGCGTTTTAAATCAGTGGAAGAGCTGGTAAAGGGTAGAGAACCGGATAATGAAATAATTGAAAAGATGGGCCAGAAAGTAGCAGAGATAATGATTGATAAGTCAGGTTACCGCTGGTCTACTGAGTATAAAAGGCCTGTAATCAGAGATTTGACCAAAAGAATCCTAAAAACAGTTTTGGAGGTGGAGTAAGTGCAAAAGATAGAGATCAATTTAACTGTCAATCAAAGAAGCTATGAGCTTAAAGTCAAACCAAATAAAAGGCTTTTAGATGTCCTAAGAAACGATCTTAACTTCACCGGAGTAAAAGAAGGCTGTGGGATAGGAGAATGTGGAGCCTGTACAGTTATTATGGATGGTGAGATTGTAAACTCCTGTATGGTGTTGGCCGGACAGGCTAGAGATTCTGAAATAATTACAGTAGAAGATTTGGAAAGTGAAAATGGTCTCCACCCTATACAAAAGGCTTTTATTGATGCAGGAGCTGTCCAATGTGGTTTTTGTACACCGGGTATGATACTAAGTACTTTAAATTTATTAAAGGAAAACAGTAATCCAACCCGGTCAGAAATAAAGGATGGTCTGGAAGGTAATTTCTGCCGCTGTACCGGCTACAAACAGATTATTGATGCAGTTGAACTTGCAGCAGAAATGATGAGAGATTAAAAATAGATGTGTCTGAGCAATTAATAGAAAGGAGTGGATATGCAAACTAATAACAATGTAATTAGATCAATTCAGAAGTTTATCCAAATTCCTTCCCCCTCCGGTCAGGAAGAAAAAACAGCTAATTATCTCAAAAATTTAATGATAAAACTTAATTATGACGATGTCTATATTGACGAATGGGGCAATGTAATAGGTATAATTAATGGAAAAAGTTCTGAAACAATTTTATTGGAAGGTCATATGGATGCTGTAAATGTAGATAATCAGACCGATTGGAAATATGCCCCATACGGAGCTCAAATTAAGCAAGGCCGTATCTATGGTAGAGGAAGTTCTGATATGAAATCCGCTTTAATTATAATGGTATATGCAGCTGCTGATTTTAATAATAATAGTATTATAGATAAAAACATAGTTGTAGCGGGTACGGTGCAAGAAGAACTTTTTGAAGGAGTAGCCCAGGCAAATATCATCGATGAGATTAAACCAGATTTAGTAGTAATCGGGGAAGCCAGCGATCTAAATCTATGTATTGGACAGCGGGGTAGAGCCGAACTTAAAATTACTACCTATGGTAAAAATGCCCATTCATCAAGTCCTGAAAAAGGGATTAATTCTATTAAAAAAATGATTAAATTATTAAATACTGTACAAGATATAAAAGTTCCCGAAGATTCAGATTTAGGAAAAGGGATATTAGAAGTTGTTGATATAAAATCAAAACCTTATCCCGCTCACTCTGTCATTCCTAACCTCTGCCTTGCGACCATTGATAGAAGATTATTACACGATGAAGACAAAGAGTTTGTATTAAAACCATTAAAAAATATTATAAAAAAACTTAAAAATAATGATACAGATTTTAAAGCTAAAGTAGAAATTGCGGACACTAAAAGTAAAACTTATACAGGTAAGAGTTTTCAGGCAGAGAAATTTTTTCCGGGCTGGAAATTTAATGAAGAGAACAGTTTAATCAAGTCAATTTATAATAATCTAAAAAGTGAAAAGCCAGAAACTAAATTAGACTATTATTCATTTTGTACGAACGGAAGTTATTCGGCTGGAAAGCAAAATATATTGACTGTAGGATATGGACCATCGCAAGAAGAATTAGCACATATTGTTGATGAATATATTGAGATTGAACAGATAGAAAAGGCTTATCAAGGTTATATCAATATCATAGAGACATTTTTAAATAATAATGTTTAAAATAATAAAATCAGATATAAGGAGTGGTATTTAATGTACAGTTCATTAAAGGGCAAACACTTACTAAATACACAGGATTGGTCAGTAGAGGAAATAGAGAAATTACTTGCAGTAGCAAAAAGATTAAAACAGGAAAGAGAGTTAGATATATTACACGATGATATCTTAAGAGCTAAAACATTTTTTATGCTGTTTTTTGAAGAATCAACTCGGACCAGAAATTCATTTGAATGCGGAGTTCATCAGTTAGGTGGAAATGCTAATTATTTAACTCCTGAAGCGACCCAGATAGATCATGGAGAAACTGCTAAAGATACTATCAAAGTATTACAGAGATATGGTGAAGGAATTGGTATTAGAAGAACTTATGCTAATGGGAATAGATATATGAAAGATGTTGCCAAATTTTCTGATATTCCTGTAATTAATATGCAGTGTGAAGATTACCACCCCACCCAAGCATTAGCTGACTTATTGACCATCAAAGAAAAATTTCAAAACTATATTCAAAACAAAAAATTTGTTGTATCCTGGACTTATGCTCCTAATTACATAAGACCGATTTCTATGCCACAATCTTTAATTCTTTTAATGACTCGCTTTGGCATGGATGTAACTTTAGCTCATCCCCAAGAATTCCATATGAAAGAAGATATCTTAAGTCAAGCTAAACAGAATGCAAAAGAAGCAGGTGTCAACTTTGAAGTTAAACATGATATGGAAGCAGCTTTTGAAGATGCCGATATCGTATATCCGAAAAGCTGGGGACCAGTTGTATACACAGATGATGAACAAGAAGGTTTAGATTTAATTGAAAAATATCCAGAATGGGTTGTCGATCAAGATAAAATGAATTTAACAAAAGATAATTCTTTATATATGCACTGTATGCCGGCAGATAGAGATATTGAGGTAACTTCAGAAGTACTGGATGGTCCAAATTCTGTAATTTTTGATGAAGCAGAAAATAGACTTCATATTAATAAAGCCTTAATGGTTACCACAATGGCTGGTCTTTAATACTTATATTAATAGTATATTAAAATAAAATATATGAACACAAAAATTTGGATAAAAATAAAAATAATATAGCTTTAATATAAAAATCATTGTTAAAGAAAAGCATATAATAGAAAATAGTCAAAATAATATGATAAAATGGTTTCAAATAGTAGAAAACATTAGATAATATTTAATAGAAAAAAGAAGGTGAAGGTATGGAGTTTAAAAAGTATGATAATAAGATTGCTGTCGAACAGTTAGTTTTTGAAGTTAAAGAAGATAAGGTACAAGAATTTATTGATTTAGATCAACAAATATGGACTAAGGAACTAGAAAAATGGCCTGGCTTTCTTGGCAAAGAAGTTTGGATCTGTGAAGAAAAAACAATGAAAATAATGACCACAGTATACTGGCGTTCACTGGAAGAGTGGAAGTCTATTGACCACGAAAAATTAGTAGAAACCGATAAAAAATTTAAGGAAGCCTTAGGTTCAGAAAATTTTGAACTAATAAGAGAACTTCATAAAGAGAACCAGTACTTTAAGATTGCAGAATATAGTTAAAGCAAGGAGAGATAAGTTATGTCCTGTCAATATAATTCCGATTATCCTAAAATAAATTATGACTATGAAAAGATTAAATTAAATAGGATATTTGAAAATGAAATATTAAAGGAATATCCAAATCAAGGTATCCAAACACAAGATTCTAAAAAAGTATATGGTAATTTAAAGTTTCCTGACTTACCAAAAGACAGAGCTTATACAATGGCAGCCTTTGTAACATCTATAGATGGCAAAGTAGCTTATTTAGATGATCCTGCTGGACCGGTAGTTGCAAAAAGTAATAGACTGGATAGCCAGGGAGCCGAAGCTGATTTCTGGATTTTGAATCTCATGAGAGCTAATTGTGATGCAATATTTGCTGGAGCAGTGACCATTCAAAAAGAGCCTGATGGAACGGTTTGCATTTTTGATAAAGGTTTAGAAAAAGCCAGAGTAGAAAAAGGCTTAAAACCAGCCCCCTGGGTAGTAGTTTGTTCCTTAGATGGTACTGATATTCCTTTTAATGATAAAGTAATTAGAGAACAGGATGTTATTTTTAATACTTCCCCCGTTGGTTTAAAATATATCGAAGAAAACATGTCCAAAGAATATTTTTCTGTAGGACCATTTAATAGTATTGATGAATATAATAATGAGCAAATGGTGGATAAATTTATAAATAATAAAGATAGCAAAATTCCTATCATAGCGACTGGTCAAGGCAAACAAACTAATTCTAAGGTTCTCCTTAATATATTAAAATTGTGGGGAATTGATAAGGCAATGGTGGAATCTCCCTCTTATTTTCATAGTCTTTTAAAAGATAAATTACTAGATGAAGCTACGTTAAACTATTCCTGTGTATATATTGGTGGAGATGCTGTTGGCTTAGGAAAAGGTATGAAGCCTTTTACCTCTATAGAACATCCCCATACTGAAATGCTGACAATCCACAATCATTCACCCAGTTTCTTTTATTTCCGACATAAATTCGTATATGATGTTGAACCCAAAATATAAAGAAATAGTTTGTTAGGAGGTTAAATATGAAGACTGTTGTCTTTTTTGGATCAGCTAGGAAAAATGGTAATACTAAAGATTTATTAAATTCCTTTTTAAATAAATTAGAAGGGGAAGTTGAAGTTATCGATGCTTATCGGACAAAGATATCTCCCTGTATAGATTGCCGGTACTGCTGGCAAAAGAGGGGTTGTTCGATTAATGATAAGATGCAGGATATCTATCCTTTAATTGATAAGGCGGATAATATCGTTTTTGCATCACCTGTCTATTTTAGTAATATGCCGGGTCCCTTAAAAAATATCATTGATAGATGTCAGGTTTATTGGGCCTCGAAGTTGAGAGGAGATCAATTTGAAGAGGGAAGTAAAAAAGGTGTGATATTGCTATGTGGGGGAGCTCCTTCTTTCAAAAAGCAGTTTACTGCAGCTGAAATTGCTCTTAAGGGACTATTTGGTGACTTTGGAGCAGAAACCGTTGGTAAAGTATATGTGCCTGATACAGATAAAGTAAAAGTAAAAGACAACAAAAACGTAAAAGAAAAAGCAGGTAAAATAGCGGAAAAGTTAAATAATACAAATATAGATTAAATCGGATAGAGGGGATGAGTGTATAATATCCTATGAAAGAGTTTTTAGAAGATTAGAGGGTAAAGAAGTAGATAAGATTCCAAATCTAAATATCATTATGACTTTTGCTGCTAAATATATAGATGTTTCCTATAGTAAATATGTGACAGATTATAGATACTTAGTAGAGGGTAATATTAAATGTTGTGAAGAATTTGGTATTGATATGGTTAGCGCTATTTCTGATCCTTGTCGAGAAGGAAATGATCTAGGGGCTAAAATAAATATACCTCATGATGATGTACCATATTTTGATAGTAATTTAATAGATGATTATCATAAATTAAATTCATTAGAAGTTGTAAATCCCTTGTCGGGGGAGCGTATGCTAGATAGGATAAAAGCAGTTGAATTATTTAAAAAAGAAGTAGGGAAGGCCTATCCCATATTAGGTTGGGTGGAAGGTGCTTTTGCGGAAGCCTGTGATTTAAGAGGCATGAACAATACTATGCTCGATATATATGAAAATACAGAAGAACTGCAACAATTATTAGAAATTTGTACTAAACAGGCCATCCGTTTTGCTGAAGAACAGATAAAAGCAGGAGCTGATTTCATAGGAATTGGTGATGCTGCAGCCTCCTTAATTGGACCTGAGAACTATAAGAAGTTTGCTTTACCTTATGAAAAGAGAATAATAGAGGCCATCCACGCACTTGATGCTCAGGTGAAATTACATATTTGTGGCAATATAAATCCTCTGTTAGAATTATTAGTTGATACAAAAGCCGATATTATTGATCTGGACTGGATGGTCGATTTTAAAAAAGCAGTGGAAGTTTTTTCGGGTAAAGCAGCAGCCAATGGAAACTTTGATCCGGTAGGAGTACTAATGCAGGGTTCTACCCAAAAAGTAAAGGAAGCTGTTAAAGCATGTATAAAAGTTGGCGATGATACTACCTTTATCTCAGCAGGATGTGAAGTACCAGCTAGTACAACTTATGAAAACATGTACGCTGTAAATGCTCTTTTATATAGATAAATCAGGAGCTGTTATATAATATAAATGCAAAAACCTGAGAGCGAGAGAAAACTAGGCTGAAATAGAACTATTGAAAAATTCAAAAAATTTAATAAATAAAAGAGGAATTTAAGGTTTAGTATAGAAAATTAAAAATAAGTATAGGCACAATTTAATATGTATTTTTATGACAAAAAATTTTATAAAGTACTGCATGTAACATGTTACATAAAAACAAGTCCTAATAACCTAGGGGAAGGAGGTCGATAGATCAAAATAAAGTTGTAGACAGGGAATTTTCAGAAGTGAATAGGATTAAGTAGTTTTTAATTTCTCTAATAAAAAAATAAGGAGTGAAATATTCATGAAAAAATTATTAAGCATATTAATGATTTCAGCTATCTTAGTACTCTCGATTGGTACTATGGTGCAAGCTCAAACCACTGTTGAAGTCTGGCATTATTTTGCGGATTCAAAAGGTATGGAATATGTCGTAGATGAATTTAATAGTACTCATTCTGATATTAAAGTAGAAAGTAGATATATTCACTTTTCAGAATTAGAAAATCAGATAACTAAAGGACTTATGTCCGGAAATATTCCAGATGTATTGATTACAGGGTCTGATACACTGGCTAAATGGGCTGAAAATGGTGCCTTATTAGATATTACCGAAAGAGCTCAAGAATGGGGTGTAGAGGATAAGTTCTTTGCAGGTGCCTGGGAGTCAGGTATGTATGAAGGAAGTCTCTATGCTATACCTCAAAATATTAACACTCTTGCAATTTTCTACAACAAAGATCTATTTCAAGAAGCAGGTTTATCCGGGGTACCAAATACCTGGGATCAACTAAGAACATATGCTAAAAAGATAAGTGAATTAGGTGAAAAAACTTATGGTTTAACATTTAGTGCTCCTAAAAGTGAATCAGGTACCTTCCAATTTGCCCCCTTCTTATGGCAGTCTGGTGCTTCCTTTGATAAAATCAATGGTGAAGCCGGAGAGGCCGCTTTAGGTCTATGGGCAGATATGGTTCAAAATGGTTATACTCCAAAATCTGTACTTAATACTCCTCAATATGAATTAGCAATTAACTTTGCAGCTGGTAATGTTGGTATGTGTGTAAATGGTCCCTGGGCTTTAAGTGCATTTGGAGAAGCCGATTTTGATTATGGAGTATTTATGATGCCAGTAAGGAAAAGTGTAGGCGAACCTTATTCAGTCTTAGGCGGTGAAAGTATTGGTGTTATGAAGGATTCAGACAAAAAAGATGCCGCCTGGGAGTTTGTTAAATTCTTTAATGAACCCGAAGTTATTAAAGAATGGTGTATGCTTGAAAATAGAATTCCTGGCCGTAAAGATGTTGTAAACAATACTCCCATGTGGAGTGAAGATGAAATTATGTTAGTATTCTCCAAGCAGTTAGAATATGCTAAAGCTAGACCTGCTCATCCTAAGTATCCACAAATGTCAGCTGCCATTCAAAATGCAATTCAAAAAGCATTGACTGGTGGAGATTTAGGAGATGCATTAGATACTGCTCAAGAAAAAATAGACTCAGCATTAAGTGATTAAAAAGACAACATATGAAGGTGTCCTTATGGGCACCTTCCCCTCCTAAATTTAGGTTTAAATAAAGATATCGATATACATATTTATTTAGTTGTCCAATAAAATATAAAAGGGGATAAAAATGTTTACTAACCTTAAAAGTTTAATATGTAATTCAAAACTAACGCTTTATCTGTTTTTATTACCTGCAATCATGATGGTTATGGTTTTTGCTATATATCCTTTACTATATAATTTTAGTTTAAGTGTGCATGAGGTTACTTCTTCAACACTTTTAAGTGAGGATAGACCATTTGTAGGTTTAAATAATTATAAAGAAGTAATTTTAGAACCAGATTTCATTGAGATTTTAAGAAACACCTTAGTATTTTCAATATTTAGTGTATTATTCCAATTTTTATTCGGCCTTGCGTTTGCCTTGTTTTTCCACCAGGAGTTTCCATTACATAAACCTTTAAGAGGCCTTCTTTTAATAGGCTGGGTTATACCGCCAGCTGTGATAGGTACAATTTGGAGATGGTTGTTTAATTGTGATATTGGTGTAATAAATTACTTTCTAAATATGATTGGCATAGGTTCAGTTGGTTGGCTTGTAACACAAACCTTTGCGATGTCTTCTGTTTTAGTTGCCAATATTTGGTTTGCAATACCTTTTAATATGATACTAATGACTTCGGGTTTAGTCAGTATTCCTAATTCCATTCATGACGCGGCTGCTATTGATGGTACTACTTTTTTCCAAAAATTATGGCATATTATTATTCCAATGATCAAACCCAATATATATGCTACTATAATTTTAGATATTATATATACATTTAGAAGTTTCCCCTTAATTTGGAATATGACAAAAGGGGGGCCTGTTAATGCAACAACTGTATTACCTGTTTGGTCCTATATTCAGTCCTTTAATTTCTTTAACTTTGGAGCAGGTACCGCTATAGCTGTAATAATACTATTATTATTACTTATCATTTCTATTATTTATATTAAATTCTTTGTTGGTAAAGAAGAAGGTGTTTTATAATGCTGAAAAAATTTAAAAGTAGAAAAAAATTCATGTTATTTATAATTGCCCTTGTAATTATTGCAATTTACTTATTTCCAGTATTTTGGGTAATATCCACATCCTTTAAAAGCCTAAATGAAACAATGAGCTGGCCGCCTTCTTTAATTCCCAGTCAATTGAGGTGGCAAAATTACACTGAAGTATTAGAATCAAGAGCATTTATGCACTTGAAAAATAGTCTCATAATAGGAGTTTCAGTAACTGTTTTAACTGTATTTTTTGCAATGTTAACCGGTTATGCTCTTTCGCGGATAAAAAAGAAGTGGATAAATTGGTTAATACTGCTCTTTTTAGTAGGACAGATGTTACCCCAGATACTCATGGTCACTCCCCTGTTTATGATATTTGATAAAATGGGCTTGTTAAATACATATTGGGCAGTTATTTTAGGTAAGACCGGTATTGCACTCCCATTGGCTGTCGTATTTTTAAGAACTACCTTTCTTTCTATTCCGGAATCTCTTGAAGAAGCAGCTTGGATTGATGGTTGTAGTAGGATGGGAGCATTCTTTAGAGTAGTAATGCCCGTTGCTAAAACAGGAATCCTTATAATTGCTGCTATAACATTTATGTTTGCCTGGGGTGACTTTATCTACTCAATTTCCTTTTTAAGTGAGATGAGTATGCAGCCTGCTACAGTAGGATTGTATACATTTATTGGGGCAAAGATTACTAAATGGAATAAGGTAATGGCCTTTACTAATGTTATTATCCTACCTGTTATAATAATCTTTATAACCTTACAGGATAAAATCATTAAAGGATGGACTTCTGGTTCATTTAAATAAATTAAAAACTAGGAGGTTTTATTAATGGAAGAATATTTTCCCGAAGTTGATCAAATAAAATTTAAAGGTAAAGAATCAAAAAACCCTTTAGCATATAAATATTATAATCCCAAAGAAAAAATCGGAGAGAAAACAATGGAAGAGCATCTACGTTTTTCCGTTGCATACTGGCATACATTTAGAGGAGATGGGGCAGATCCATTTGGCAGCCCTACTATGGAAAGAACCTGGTATAATATTTCCGACCCTATGGATAAGGCAAAAGCAAGAGTAGAAGCTGCATTTGAATTTATGTCAAAACTTGGGGTTAAATATTTCTGTTTTCACGATAGGGATATTGCACCGACCGGTAGTAATTTAAAAGAAACCAATCAAAATTTAGATGAAATTATTGAATTAATAGAAGAGAAGATGCAGGAATATGATATCAATCTATTATGGGGAACTGCTTGTCTATTTGATCATCCTCGTTTTATGAATGGGGCTGCTTCTTCTCCCAATGCAGATGTTTTCGCTTATGCTGCAGCTCAAGTCAAAAAAGCGATGGAAGTTACAAAAAGGCTTGGGGGTGAAAATTACGTTTTCTGGGGAGGACGTGAAGGTTATGAAACATTGTTGAATACAAAGATGGGACTTGAACAGGATAATATTGCGCGCTTTTTTGAAATGGCAGTTGAATATGCTCAAGAGATCAATTTTGATGGTCAACTTCTAATTGAACCAAAGCCCAAAGAACCAACCAAACATCAGTATGATTTTGATGTTTCTACCGTTCTTGCCTTTTTAAGGAAGTACAATTTAGATAAACATTTCAAGTTAAATATTGAGGCCAACCATGCTACTTTGGCCGGACATACCTTTCAACATGAACTGCAAACTGCCCGCATAAATAATGCCTTGGGCAGTTTAGATGGTAATCAAGGTGATATGTTATTGGGCTGGGATACTGATCAGTTTCCTACTAATGTTTATAAAACAACTTTAGCAATGTATGAAATCCTTAAAAATGGTGGTTTAAAACCGGGCGGTTTAAACTTTGATGCTACAGTTAGAAGGCCCTCTTTTAAACCGATAGATTTATTTTATGGACATATTGCCGGCATTGATTCTTTTGCCCGAGGCTTAAAAACTGCTTACCAATTACTTGAGGATAGAGTTATTGAAGATTTCTTAGAAGAAAGATATAGAAGTTATCAAAAAGGTATTGGCAAGAAGATTAAAGAAGGGCAAGTCGGTTTCAAGGAACTTGCTGAATACGCAAAGGAAAATGAAATAATTAATGAATCAGGCCATCAAGAAAAGTTAGAAGCAATTTTAAACAGTTATATATAAGAAATAAGGAGGAGTAAAAGTTGAGGTACCTCTTAGGCTTAGATGTAGGGACCAGTGGAGTAAAAGCATTATTATTATCTGAAGAAGGAAAATTGATAAAAACCTGTAATGAAAGCTATCCTTTATCTACTCCCAGTTCAGGCTGGGCTGAACAAAATCCCGCCGATTGGTGGGAAGCAGTTGTAAAGGTGATAAATAAGATAATTAAAGAAAGTAATATTAGATCAGAAAATATTGCAGGTATTAGTTTGTCCGGTCAGATGCATAGTTCTGTCTTTTTAGATGATGAGATGGAAGTAATTAGACCAGCTATCCTCTGGAGTGATACCAGAACTGCAAAACAGTGTAAGGATATACAAAATAAAACCGGAGGACTTAAAAAATTAATTAAAAAAGTTTCCAATCCCGCTTTAGAAGGTTTTACTGCACCCAAAATTCTCTGGTTAAAGGAAAATGAACCTGATAATTACCAAAAGGTTAACTATGTCTTGATGCCAAAGGACTTTATTCGATTTAAATTGACAGGCGAGATTAATACCGAAGTATCAGACGCGGCTGGCACCCTCCTTTTTTATGTTAAAGAGAAAAAATGGTCAGAAGATATTATAGAGATGCTTGGACTTAATGGAAATATTTTACCTCCAGTAATTGAATCTATCGATATAGGAGGTAAAATAAATGAGATTACTGCCCGAAAAACTCCTTTAAAAAGAGATACACCAGTTATAGCCGGTGGGGCAGATAATGCCTGTGGAGCAGTGGGTAGTGGAATCATAAAAGAGGGAAGAGTGATGGTAAGTATTGGTTCTTCGGGAGTTGTCTTAGCACAGACTAACCAACCCACTGCTGATAAAAAAGGTAGAATTCATCTATTTAACCATTCAAAACCGGACTCCTGGTATATGATGGGGGTAATGTTATCAGCCGGATTGTCCTTTAACTGGCTTAAAAACAGCCTTTTTGACGACCATTTAGATTATGAAAAGCTTAATAAAAAGGCAGATGATGTAGAAGCTGGTAGTGAAGGATTAATTTTTTTACCCTATCTTTATGGTGAAAGGACTCCCCATGGAGATGCCGATGCACGTGGAGTTTTCTTTGGTATTTCGGGTAGACATACCCAGGGACATTTCATTCGCAGTGTAATGGAAGGTGTTACCTTCGGTTTAAAAGATTCATTTCGACTTATCAAAAAGCAGAATGTTAAAATTAAAGAAATTAGGGCAATTGGAGGAGGAGCAAAAAGTAAAGTCTGGCAGCAGATATTAGCCGATATATTAGGTCATCCTATTAATTTATTAAATGTAGAAGAAGGACCGGCTTATGGTGCAGCTATAATTGCCGGAGTGGGAGTTGGAGTATTCAAAAGTTTTGAAGAAGTATCGGATAGTATTATAAAAGTTTCAGAACAAATAAAACCTAATAAAGAAAATGTGAAAAGATATAAAAAGTACTATGAAATATATAGAGAACTATATCCTTCCTTAAAGAAGGAATATAAAAAATTAAGCAAATTAAATTAATTAACACAACAATAATATGAAATTTATAGGAGGCAAACAATGAATATATTAGATAAAATTTCTGAAAGTTTACAAAATGGTAGTGTAGATGGTTTGACATCCTCCCCGCCTGTTCCTATCGTCACAAACGAGGATTCCTTAAAGGAACTTACACCGAAACTCTTCTTTGTACTACGCAATGATAGTTTCGGTACTAGGCCAGCGAGGCCGTCACAAGGTTGCACCATAGGTACTCATCCTACAAGAACATTAAGGTTGTCTGCTGATTAAATGCCCGTCCATTTCTGGTAGGCAAGTTCACTGAAACTTTTTTAAAATAACGCATTGATAGTTTCAGCATTAGGTCATCGAGACCGTTATAACGCAAACTTTAGGCTGTGCCATCAGCCCTCCTGAGGTAGCCGATTATACATTCTAATAGCATAATCCTAGCAATATTGCTAATATAGGCACTCAGGCACTTAATCTATTACCAATTAAGCAGATTGTTGTTCTAAATATTTATTTGCTATATTTCTCCTTGCATTTAAATCAGCGTGGATATGATTTCCACACTCGCAAGAATATAAGTTAGCTTTGCGATTCGATTTATTAACTTTAGCACATTTAGAACAACTCTGGGAGGTGTGTTTAGGATTAACATATTTCACCTTAATCCCAGCTAATTCAGCTTTATACTCAATAAATTGTTGCAGTTGATAGAAAGTCCAGCTATGAAGGTTTCTATCTGCTCTATTAAGACTTTTAACAGAGTATTTCGGATATTTTCTAGATTCTCCATAATTATAGTACCAACTTGCTCTTGCACAGCAAGATTAATAAGTTGACGACTAATTTTATGGTTTAAATCTGTCATCCATCTCTGCTCTTTGTTGTTAATTTTTTCAATAGCTTTAACTTTCTTAGATTGACCTAAATTCCTTCTTAATAGACGATACTTTTTACGGATAAAACCTGCTTGGTTACCATTATGAAATTGACGATTAATCTCTTTTCCTTGAGGAGTTTTAACACTACCAACAGCTAATTGTTTAAGTTCAATATCAACTTCCATTACATTAGAGTTAGTATTTTCTTTGTCAGCAATTTTAATTGTTACAGCAAAATACCATTTACCTCTTTTGTAAAACAAACTAGCTTTACCTAATTTGCAACCACTTTCGATATATTGTTGCAGCTTTTTAAACCTTTCAGTCTGCTTAACAGGAAACGCAAACCTTTGACATCTAGAAGTATAGAGTGGAATAGATATTATATGACCGTCAACTTTATAATTTTGATTATTATAACAAATTGGCTGATTATCCTTAAACTCTATGTTATCTTTATCAGAATCAGATTTTAAAAACAACTTATAAAGTGCTTTAACTTCTTTAATGTTCTGATTCTTAACAGCAGAAGGCAGATTTATCTCTTTAAAGTCAGCAGAACTTAACTTAGTTTCTCCTGCTTTGAGTTTATCAGCGATAGTTTGACGATTTTTAACTACTTTTGCAATATTATTTAAGAATATGTTTTGTTTTCTTTTAGTTGGTTTTAACAATTCCAAAACATAAGTTAATTGCATATTATCACCTTTGATTTTCAATATAATTTTGAATAGTTTCTGAAAATAAGATTAATGGTATCTAAAGTTGATTTTAGTTTTTAGGATTATTTAGGATATGTTGGCTGTATTTAAGGATCCGTATAAAATGATATTTCAGAAAGGAATTTAAATACTTAGTACTTTGATAGGCATTTATCAAAAAAATACCTGTTGATAAGTTACTATCTCTATTATATCATCAAAGAGGTGAGTATCCAAGAACAATATAACAAATATGTATATAATTACCAAGACGATTAAAATATCCGATTCATCACCGCCTATTAGCATAGGCGAATCTTTCTCGGCTACAATTCGGTAAAAGAAGGAATACAGGAAGCATTAAATAGTAGTATTGGAGCAGAGAAGATATTACACGAAGGGCTTATGGCAGGTATGAAAGTAATTGGAGAAAAGTTTAAAAATGATAAGATCTTTGTCCCGGGTGTATTAGTAGCAGCTAGAGCTATGAATACCGGGATGGAGATTTTAAAACCTAAATTGATTGAAAGTGGAGTCCAGTCAGCCGGTAAAGTAGTTATTGGTGCAGTTGAAAGTGATCTACATGATGTTGGTAAAAATCTTGTAGCTATGATGTTAGAAGGCGCCGGTTTTGAAGTTTATGATCTGGGTACTGATGTACCGACCGAAGAGTTTGTTAAAAAAGCAAAAGAAATAGATGCTGATATTGTAGGATTATCTGCCCTATTGACCACTACTATGAATGAAATGGGTACAATCATAGAAGCCTTAGAAAAAGCAGGAATAAGAGATAAAGTAAGTGTGATGGTCGGAGGAGCTCCTATAACAGAAGATTTTGCCCAAGAAATTTCGGCTGACTTTTACGCAAAAGATGCAGCGGAAGCTTCTAATGTAGCTAAAGATATTAAAAAGAAAATAGCTTCGTAAATATCATAACAGTTTGAATATTAATTTAAGTAAAAGATATTAAACAAAAAAGGGGGACTTGAACAATGAAAAACATGACTTCTAGAGAAAGATTAACAGCAGTTTTAAACGGGGAAAAACCAGACTATTTACCCTGGTCACCTCTTGTAGATTATTACTTTCTTTCATCCTGGGATTCAAAAAAAGCAGCCAGCATAATAGATGCCAGCCAAGAATTGGAATTTGATTTAATGGAAAGACATGTTCCAACCTATAGTGAACCCTTTGGTGCTTCCTTAGAATTAGTTTGTACCAATGATGTTAAATATGAATCGGTGAGAGAAGAGGATAAAATTTTCAATAGATATATTACACCCAAAGGCACCGTTGAAGAAAAAAGGGTAACCACGGAGAAAATTAAGTATGGATTTATTAAAAAGCATTACATAGAAGATATTGAAGATTTAAGAATATATAAATATGTACTTGAAAATTTAGAATTTAAATCAATGAAGGAAGAATTCAAAAAAAAGGATAAAGAAATAGGGGAAGCGGGTATAGCTGTACCCTCAGCTCCCTTGACTCCTATTCAGCAGTTTCTGCAATTCTTAATTGGTTTAGAAAAGACAGTCTATATGTTAATGGACCATCCTGAGGAAATGCAAGAAGTTTTAGATTTAATTCATGAAAAGAACAAAGAATGTTATGAAATTATTTTAGATTACCCTTCAGATGTAGTAATTCCTTATGAAGATACTTCTACTACAGTATTAAGTCCCAATATGTATGAAAATTATTGTATGGATTATATTGATGAATACGCTGAATTAGCCTTAGCTAAAGATACAAAATATATAACACATATGTGTGGTAAATTATCAAAGTTAATAGACCAATTAGCAGCGGGAAAAATGGATGGAATCGATTCAATGTGTCCTCCAACAAGTGGAGACCTCTGGCCTTATGATGCTAGAGAAGAACTGGGCGATAAAAAAATAATTATCGGGGGGATTGAGCCAGCTTCTTTACAAAAACTGTCAGTGGATGAAGTTAAAGATTATGTGATGGATTTATTAAAAAAGATGCAGCCCGGCTATAACTTCATTTTAAGTACGGGTGATGCAACTCCACATGGAACTCCTATTAAGAATTTATGGGCAGTTGCTGAAATAAGAGATAAGTACGGGAAGTTCCCTTTAAATATTTAATAAAATTTTACTTTTTATTAGGGAGGTTTAAGATGTTTGATGTCTTAGATTTTGATGAATTGAAAAAAACTGTTTTAAGTGATGATAATGCGGTATTTTTTATACCTAGAAAAATAAAAAAGGTTTCTCAAAGCAAGGGAGTAATAGATTTTATATGTGAAGGATGGGAATATAGAAAAGATATTATGAATATTTTTTTTCACCAGTTAAATCCTAACCTTACCCCAAAGGGTAATAAATTAGAAATGATCTTAAGACTTGAAATTAAGACCAAGAATATAGTTAGAATAAGGCTGGTAAAAGGAAGCAATATAAAAGAACATTCCACTCCTATGGTAGTTGATCAATTTGAAGATAAATATTATGATCAAGATTTTGAGAACCAAGGCGAAAAATATGTGATAAGAACTGATAATTTAAATATTGAAGTCTTAAAAGACCCTGTCAATATAACTATTAAAGATAAAAACAACAATGAGTTAATCAAACAGTATAATTATGATGAACATTCTATGCATGAATTGATTAAATACCAGGGGGAAGCCAAAGATGATTATTCCAGTTTTGAGTGTTTTCCTTTTGGTTTAGCTGAAAATTTAAAAACTGGCGAGAAAGCTGCTTTTGATTCAATCTGGTTGTCACACAAAGAAAACTTTTATGGTCTGGGAGAAAAATTTACAGATCTAAATAAAAGAGGTCAGGAAGTTCTCTGCTGGCAGGTTGATGCCCTTGGTACCTCAACCCAAAAATCATATAAAAATATACCCTTTTTTATGAGTTCCAATGATTATGGGATTTTTATGAATACAACCTACAAATCAAAGTATAAATTAGGAGACTACTTTCAAAAAGCCTATCAAATTGAGACAGCTGAAAACCAATTAGATTATTACTTTATCTACGGTCCATCCTTAAAAGAGATATTAAGTAATTATACAGATATTACAGGTAAAACACCATTACCTCCAAAATGGAGCTTCGGGCTCTGGATGAGCCGAAACAGCTATCGGACTCAATCCGAAATGTTAGACACAGCTAAAAAATTAAGAAATAAAAAATATCCCTGTGATGTTCTTCATTTAGATGCTGATTGGTTTGAAGAAGAACTAAGGTGTGATTTTGAATTTGCTAAAGATGATTTTCCAGCTCCTGAAAAATTGGTTCAGGATCTAAAAGAGCTTGGTTTTCATATGAGTATTTGGCAGTTACCTTATGTTCATCAATCAACTAATATTTATGAAGAAGCAAAAGAAAAAGGCTATTTTGAAAAAGGTTCTGATTCCACTAATATGGATGGTATTATAGATATTAGTAATCCTGCGGCTAAAGACTGGTATAAAAAGAAGCTTGCTAATTTACTTAAAATGGGCATAGATGCAATAAAAGTTGATTTTGGAGAAGGCATTGAAGTAGATGCTTGTTATGATAAATATATCGGTGAGGAATTTCATAATCTTTATCCACTTTTATATAATAAAATGGTATTTAATTTAACTAAAGAAATACACGGATCAGAAAATGCTATAATCTGGGCCCGTTCTGCATATGCTGGTTCTCAGCGATATCCATTACACTGGGCAGGTGATACTGATTCTGATTTCCCAGCCATGGCTTCAACTCTTAAAGGGGGTTTATCGTTTGCACTTTCCGGCTTTCCGTTTTGGAGTCATGATATAGGTGGTTATTTTATGACCCCTGAAGATGACTGTTATATACGCTGGATGCAGTTAGGTCTGTTTTCATCCCATGCTAGATTTCACGGAACAAGTCCCCGAGAACCCTGGCATTTTGGTGATAAAGTGGTTGAAGTGTATAAAAGGTTTGCTAAAATCAGGTATAAATTAATACCATATATTTATTCTGAAGCGTATAAATGTACTAAAAATAGTAACCCATTGATGAAACCTTTAGTACTTGAATATGAAAAAGATCCTAATGTGATAAACATCGATGATCAATATCTATTTGGTTCAAATATTTTAGTTGCTCCGATCTTAACTAAGGAAAATAGGAGACAGATATATTTACCAGAAGGGGATTGGCTTGATTTTTGGACTAAAAAAGAATATCAAGGTAAAAGTTGGATATATTATGAGTCTTCTTTAGATGAAATGCCATTATTTATTAAAAAAGGCAGTATTATTCCGACTGGTCCAATGATGCAGTATATTGGAGAAAAAGAATTAAATTCCTTAACAATAAACATTTACCACAAGGATAAAGAAGAGTACTTATATTATGATGATAATGAAAAGTTTGCAATAAAATGTAAAAGTAAAAGTAATGAGATCAAGATTATATTAGGTCCTTCCGAGAAAGAAATTTTAATAAAACTGTTTACAAAAAAAGAAATAAAAGAAGTAAAAATTAATAATCAAAAAGTTGATTTCAAAGTTGAGAACCGTTATGTAAAATTTAAAAGTCAAATAGTGGGTAAAAAAGTTCATATTTCAGTGAAATAGTTTCAGCAAAGAGACCGGTTAAAAACCGGTCTCACCCCTCATCAATAAAAAGGAGGATTTCATGATAATAATTGGTGCCCAAATCAATACAAGTGAACATGAAGAAATAATTGATATCATAGAAAATAAAGATAAAAAAAGATTATTAGAAATCACAAAGCATCAGCTTGATTTAGGAGCTGAAATGATTGATATCAACGCTGGTCAAAGAATAAAAACAGAAGTAGAAGATATTGCCTGGATGATAGAAACAATTCAAAGTGAATTTGAAATACCAATTAGTATTGATACCCCTAATCAAGAAGTTTTTAAAGAATGTTTAAAAAAACATAATAATAATTATGGTAGACCTCTGGTTAATTCAGTTTCAGGTGAAAATGAACGTTTGAATAAAATTTTACCTTTAGTTAAAAAATATAATGCAAAAGTAGTTGGTTTATTAATGGGAGAAGAAGGAATAGCTAATAAGCCTACTGAAAGAGTCAAAGTAGCTGATAAGATATTAAAAAGAACCAGGGAATTAGGTATAAAGGATGAGGATGTTTTCTTAGATCCCCTTGTTTTACCTGTTTCAGTCGATACTGATAATCCGCTTACTACCATCAAAACCTTAAGATTAATAAAAGATCAATTTCCAGATGTAAAAACGATCTGTGGATTAGATAATATATCCTATGGTTTACCAGAAAGACCCCTAGTAAGTTCAATTTTTGTTGCGATGATGGCTTCGGCCGGTTTAGATTCTTTCTTAGTAGAATTAAGTAATGTCACATATTCTACTATTAAAACAGTAGAAATGTTAAAAGGGAAAGATGATATGTGTATGGATTACATAAAACAGTATAAAGCTGATAAGTTAGATATTTATAAACCCGGGAAAATGGAAGTTCTATAAAAATTAAAAATGATATAAGGTGAAATTATGGGAAATAAAGAGAGACCAGAGTGGCTTAAAAAAAGAATTAATTTAGATGAAAACTATCAAAAGACAGCCCAGGTTTTAAAAGATTTAGAGTTAAATACTGTTTGTCAGGCTGCTTTTTGTCCTAATTTAGGTGAATGTTTTAGAGCTGGTGTAGCAACCTTTATGATTTTAGGAAATGTTTGCAGTAGAAACTGTAAATTTTGTGACATAGCCAATGGAACTCCTGAATCAATAAATGAAAATGAACCAGCCAATATCAAAGAAGCAGTTGCGAGAATGGGTCTCGAACATGTGGTAATAACTTCAGTTACCAGAGATGACCTACAAGATGGTGGTTCAAAACATTTTGTATCAGTTATTAAATCGTTAAAAGAAATAAATAACTTAAATATAGAAGTTTTAACACCCGATTTTAAAGGAGATTATACTGATATAAAAAGGGTTGTTAAGGCAAAACCAGATGTGTATAACCATAATATAGAAACTATACCGCGGCTATATTCCAATATTAGATCTGAAGCGAAATATCAAAGAAGCTTACAATTATTAAAAACGGTAAAAGAGATAGACAATAATATAATAACAAAATCCGGTCTTATGTTAGGTTTGGGAGAAAAAGAAGCAGAAGTAATTTCAGTTTTACAAGATCTAAAAGATGTAAATTGTGATATTTTAACAATCGGTCAGTACTTACAACCTTCTGATCAACATGCAGAATTAAAAGAGTATATTATCCCAGATAAGTTTGCAGAATATAGAAAAATTGCCTTAAAACTTGGTTTTAAAGCTGTTGCTGCAAAACCATTTGTAAGGAGTTCTTATCAAGCTAAAAAGTTATATCAAAAGGCAAAAGAAAATAGCTAAATTTTATTACTTATATTGGAGAAATGAGGTGGTGGTGATGAACCTTACAGATAAAACGGTAGTTATTACTGGTTCTGGTCGGGGATTAGGAAAAGAACTGGCACTTTCTTATGCGGACAGTGGAGCTAATGTTGTAGTTACAGCCCGAACGGAGTCAGAAATCAATAAAACAGCTCAGTTAATAAACAAAAAGAAAAAAGGTGAATCACTAGCTGTGCAAGCAGATGTTAGCAAAGAAGAAGATGTCAAAAATTTAGTTAACACAACTATTAATAATTTCAAAACAGTTGATATCTTAATTAATAATGCCGCGGTTCACAGGGCCGTTCATATTTTAGATACTGATTTATCAACCTGGGGAAAAATATTGGATATTAATTTAACAGGTACCTTTTTATGTTCGAAAGAATTTGGTCAGGTAATGAAAAAGCAAAAGCGGGGAAAAATAATCAATATATCCTCTACTGCAGCCACTAATTACTTTCCGGGTTTTGGTGCTTACACTGCTTCCAAGTCAGGGATTAAGGGACTTTCTATGGTTTTATTTGAAGAACTAAAAGAATTCAATATAAATGTTTTGACTCTCAATTTGGGTTTAGTAAATACAAAACATACTAGAAAAAGAATTGAAAGTGGTGATCCAGCCGACTGGATTCAGCCTGAAAAACTAGCCAATTTAATAAAATATTTAAGTTCTGAAGAAGCAGATATAATTACTGGCACAACAATAGATATTGAGGGCAGAAGAAAGTAAAAGGAGTGATAATAATCTATGGTAAGTATTAATGAAGAAGCTGTCAAGGTAGTTAAAAACGTTATTTCTGATGCTGCTAGATTAGGTGTCAAAGTGGAAAAATTAGATAATGGTACTACTATCCTGGATATGGGAGTAAATGCTGAGGGTAGTTGGCAGGCAGGTATTGAGTTTATCAAATTAAATATGGGCAATCTAGGTATTGTAGATATTGTCCCATATAGAGTTGGTGAATTAGAACTTTCCGGTGTTTTTTTACATAGTAATCAAGTAGTAACTGCTACAATTGCTTCTCAAATTGCTGGTTGGAAGTTAAAAAGTGGAGAAAAAACAATTATTGGTTCTGGACCTGCCCGTGCGCAAGCTGTTGTAGATAGTGATTACTATTTTGAAATGACAGATTATCGAGATCAAAATGATGAATGTGTATTATGCTTACAAATACAAGAACTACCTAGTGAAGAAATAGCAAACGAAGTCGCTGAAGCTTGTCAAGTAGAACCAGAAAATGTTTATCTAGTAGTAGCCCCAAGTGCTAGTCTGGTAGGAAGTATTCAGGTAGCTGCTCGTTCTGTAGAACAGACCGTTCATAAAATGTTCGAACATGGTTTTAACTTAAAAAATATTAGATATGCAAAAGGAATAGCCCCGATCGCACCGATCATAGACGATGAAACGGAGGCAATGGGTCGCATAAATGAGGCCTTACTTTATGGGGGATATTCTGAATTTTGGGTTTACTGTGAAGATAATGAAATTATTGAAACAATTAATGAATTGGTTTCAGAGGCTTCTGAACATTATGGTCAGCCATTTTCAAAATTATTTCGAGAAGCTGAACATGATTTTTATAAAATGGATAAAGATATACATGCTATGTCAAAAGTTAAAATGCATAATATAAAGACCGGTAAATTATTTGAAGCTGGTTCTATTCACACTGAAGTTATAAAAGAGAGTTATACAGGTCAAATCTTAAAATAGAATTTTGATAATATTTTTGCAAGGAGGTTATGTTAATGGGTTTAAATGTAGACAAATTAAAACAGATGTATTATCACATGAACTTGATAAGAAGATTTGAAGAAAAAGTAGATGAACATTCTAAAAAAGGTGATATACCCGGTTTTATACATCTTAGTATTGGTCAGGAAGCCTGTCAAACGGGCGTAATGCATGTTCTAACAGAGAATGATTATAAATTTCCTGACCACCGGAGCCATGGAATCTGTCTTTTATCTGGTAGTTCTAAAGAAAAGGTGATGGCTGAAATTTTTGCTAAAAAGACAGGACTGTGTGAAGGTAAAGGTGGTAGTATGCATATTGCAGATGTAGAAGTCGGCAATATGGGGAATAATGCTATAGAGGGTTCAATTACTGCAACTAGTTTAGGAACTGCTTATGCTAGTAAGTATAGAGATGAAGATAATGTTACTGCTGTATTTATTGGTGATGGTACATGTGGGCGGGGTGAGTTACATGAAAGTATGAATATGGCTGCTAATTTAAAAGTACCACTTATTTATATTTTGGTGAACAATGGTTATGCAATTTCAACAAGAGCAGAAGAAGCTCATTCTTTCCCCGAACATCTTTCTGATAGAGCAGCGGGTTATGATATGCCGTCCGAGGTGGTAGATGGCAACGATGTAAAAAAAGTTTATAACGCAATGGAAAGAGCGGTAAATAGGGCCAGAAATGGTGAAGGACCTTCAATGATCGAGCTTTTAACCTATAGATGGCAGGGACATTTTTCAGGAGATCCTGCTTCCTATAGACCGGGAAATGAAGTTGAGAAGTGGAAAGAAGAGAAGTGCCCTATTAAAAATTTACGTTCGAAATTAGAAAACAAAGGTGTGCAAGCTGGAACTCTTGATAAATTAGAAGAAGATGCATTAAAAGAAGTGGAAGAGATGGTTGAATTTGCTTTAAATAGTCCAGAGCCAGATTTAGAAGATGCGACAAAGTATATATATGCTGAAAAATATGAATCAATGAAGGAGGGAGAATAATGCGGCAATTAAAATTCTCTCAAGCATTAAATGAAGCATTACATCAAGAAATGGAAAGAGATGAAGATGTATTTGTACTCGGTCAAGATGTAGGGAAAATGGGAGGAGATTTTGGTGTTACTAAAGGTCTCTGGAAAAAGTATGGAGAAAAAAGAGTTATTGATACTCCTCTATCGGAAGCGGCAATGCTTGGTTTGAGTAATGGAGCGGCTTTTACAGGATTAAGACCTGTTGTAGAAATTATGTTTGCTGATTTTATCACCGAATGTTTTGATCAAATTGTCAATAATTCAGCCAAAGCCCATTATATGTTTGCAGGTCAGTTAACTGCTCCTATTGTTTTAAGAACAGCTAATGGAGGTGGTTTCAGAGCTGCTTACCACCACTCCCAAAATCCTGAAGCATGGTTAATGAATATTCCAGGTATTACAGTAGTTGCACCTTCAACTCCTTATGAAGCTAAGGGACTTTTAACTGCTTCAATTAGAAGTGAGAATCCCATAGTATTTTTTGAACATAAAATGCTTTATAGTACTTCCGGCGAGGTACCTGAAGAGAATTATGAATTACCACTGGGTAAAGCAAAAGTAAAAAAAGAAGGTACTGATGTAACTGTCATAGCTTCCATGAAGATGTGTGAATATGCCTTAAAAGCTGCCAAAGAATTAGAAAAAGAGGAGATTAGTTTGGAAGTAATTGACCCCAGAACACTAGTACCTTTTGATAAAGAAACAATTTTTGATTCAGTAGCAAAAACCAATCGCTTAGTTGTTGCTTATGAAGCACCTAAAACAGGTGGTTATGGTGCTGAAATAGCCGGCCTGGTAAATGATGAAATGTTTGAATTCTTAAAAGCCCCTGTTAAAAGGGTAGCATCACTTGATAGTCCGGTTGCTTTTTCTCCTAAGCTGGAAGACCATATATTACCCGGTTATGAGGAAGTTTTAAATGGAATTAAGGAAGTTATAGATTACTAAAAAAAGTATAATTGAAGGAGGTAAGTGTTTTGGCTACTGAAATTGAAATGCCTAAATTAGGTCTATCAATGCAAGAAGGTAAGATAACTAAATGGCTCCATAAAGAAGGAGACCATATCAAAAAAGGTGAAGCTATCCTTGAAATAAGTACAGATAAAATATCAAATGTAGTGGAATCCCCTGTTGATGGGGTCTTGCTTAAGATTTATTATGAGGGAGATGAAGTTGTACCGGTCCATACTACAATTGCAGTTATAGGAGAAGCCGAAGAAAAAATAGAAGATGAAAACGAAGAAAGTAAAGAAAAAGCTTTCCAAGAGAAAAAGGTGAAAAAACAAAGAAAAACAGTATCAGAAAAAAGTGAAGAAATATCACAAAAAGAAGTTGAATTTAAGATTTCGCCTGTCGCTAAAGATTATGCTGATAAAGCAGGCATAGATATTTCAAAAGTAAAAGGTAGTGGTCCAAAAAATAGAGTAATGAAAAATGATGTCAAGAGATACCTTAAGGAAAAAGATGAGAAACTGCCTGAAGAAGATTTAGCAGATTACGGAACAGAAAAAGTATCTCCGATTGCACATGAAATAGCTGAACAATACGAAATTGATCTGTCAAAAATAGAGGGTAGTGGACCTAAAAATAGAGTACTTAAAAATGATGTATTATCATTTATAGAAAAAAATAATATTAAAAAACCTGCTATAAAAACAGAATCGCAAAAGATTTCTTATGATAATATTTCTCCTGTTGCAAAAAAGCTAAGTGAAGAATCTAATCTTGATCCTAATAATATAACTGGGACCGGCCCAGGTGGTCGAGTTATGAAATCAGATGTTGAAAGGTATATTAATACTGGTAAAACTGCTTCACCTCAGAAGTTAATTGAAAAAAGAAAAAAAATAAGCGAAAGAAGACAGGTTATTTCTAAAAAAATGAAAGAAAGTCGACAAAAAACTGCCCATGCAGATGTGACGATTGATATTGAGGTCACAGAATTTATGGAATTTTATAAGAATTTATCTAAACAATTTAGTACAAAACTAAACCTGAATGCTTTATTTATTAAAGCAGTTACCGAAGTTATCAAAGAATATCCCATAATCAATTCCCGACTCGAAAAAGATGAAGTGGTATATCAAAGTGATATTAATGTTGGTTTAGCTGTGGATAGTAAAGAGGGTCTGATAGTTCCTGTAATTAAAAACACAGAAAAGAAGGGTATTAATCAACTTTCAGAAGAAGTTAATCTAATTGTTAATAAAGCTAAAAGTGAAGAACTAACGATAGATGAAATGGAAAACGGGACTATAACAATAAGTAATTTAGGTATGTTTAATACAAAAAGTTTAACTCCTATTATAAATTATCCAGAGGTGGCTATCTTTGGAATTGGTACAATTAACGAAAAGCCAATAATAAAAAACGGTGGTATTCATATAGGTAAAATAGTTAATGTGACATTAAGCTTTGATCATCGTCTAATTGATGGGGCCTTAGCAGCACAAGTACTAAACACCCTAAAAAGTAAATTAGAAGAACCTGAATCTTTAATATAATGTCAAATTGAGGAGGGATAGTCATTTTAGTTAAAAAATTATTTGAAGCAGATTATAAAGAAACCTGGGACTATATGGAACAGATAGCCGATCGAAAGAAGAAAGGTTTAAAAGAAGACTATCTCCTCCTAGTGGAACATAACCCGGTTTATACCATAGGGAGAGATGGAAGTAAAAAAGATCTCTTAGTTTCCGAACAGTTTTTGCAGGAACATGAGATAAGATGTTATAATGTCAACAGAGGAGGAAAGATTACCTTTCATGGTCCAGGGCAATTGGTCGGTTATCCTATATTAGATTTAAATAATCATGAAAAAGATATTCTTATTTATTTAAAAAATATTGAAGGTACTATTATTAAACTACTAGATGAATATGGAATAGAAGGAACACGTAAAGATAAAAATCCGGGAGTATGGATAGGTAATAATAAAATATGTGCAATTGGTATTGGAATTAATAGATGGGTAACGCGGCATGGTTTTGCCCTAAATGTAAATACAGATTTGAAATATTTTAATAATATTAATCCTTGTGGTTTTATAAATAAAGGAGTTACCAGTATTTATCAAGAGACTGGTAAAAAGCTTGTTCTAGAAAGGGTTATGGAAGATTATCTACAGATATTTAGTGAGGTATTCAGTATTAAACAGATTAAAAGAAAGGGTGTTATAAGATGAGTCTAGGAATAGTAGTAGCAACTAAAAGCGAAATAGTTTATGATAAGATTAAAAATTATATTATTAATGGAAAATTAGAACCTGGTGAAAAATATAGTATTAGTAAATTGGCCAAAGACTTTGGAATAAGTAGGTCACCCGTTTATGAAGCGGTTAAACTTTTAGAAAAAGAAGATTTTGTTACAATTATACCGAATGTAGGTTTTAAAGTTAATACTCTTACCAGAAAAGAGATCCATGATCTTTTAAGAATTCAAGGTGCTTTAGAAGGACTTGCAATTAGAGAAGCGATGGATAATATTGGAGAAGAAGAAATTGAAGAATTAAATAAAATTCTTGATAGAACAGAAAAATATTATAATAACAATAAAATAGATAAATATGTCGAAGAGAATAAAAAGTTTCACTTTAAGCTATATAAATACTCTCAGTCAAATAAATTGCTGAATGTTTTAAAGGATTACTGGAGATATGAAATTTGGTATACTCAAAATAGTGATGAAATTAAATCCAATATTTGTAACCTTATTGATGATCATAGAGAATTACTTGAAATTATAGAAGAGGGAAAAGAAGAAAAAGTACAGGACTTTATAGATGAGCATATAAAAGATTGTGAACAAGTTGTTTTAAATAATTTGGAATCTACCAAGATGTTAGTCGATTAATGACTCTTGCTTGTAAATCAGTGGAGGTATTAAAATGAGAGCAGACATTACAGTTATTGGAGGTGGTCCCGGCGGTTATGTAGCTGCTTTGAGAGCGGCTCAAAAAGGGGCTAAGACAGTTATAATTGAAAAGAATCACATAGGTGGGACCTGCCTAAATGTCGGCTGTATTCCCACCAAATCCTTATTAGAATCCACCGCGATTGTTAATGAACTAGATAAATGGAATGGTAAGGGTATTAAGGTAAATAATCTTGAATTTGAGCTCGATAAACTGATGAAAAGGAAAAATAAGATAGTTAATCAATTGGTTAAGGGTGTTAGTACTTTATTAGATAAAAACGAAAAAATCAGTTTAATAAAAGGAAAGGCTGAAATAATTAATAATGAAACAGTGCAAGTAGAAAAAGAAAATGGTATTAGCAAAGATATCGTGAATGGAAATATTATTATTGCGACAGGAAGTAAATTAATTGAAATATCACAAATGCCTTTTGCAAAAGAGTATATTTGGGATAATAAAGATGCACTATCAATTGAGGAATCCCCCGACGATATTTTAATAGTTGGTGGGGGAGTGATAGGTGTAGAATTTGCTAATATATTTAATAATTTAGGTAGTAATGTTAATATTATTGAAAAAATGGATAGGTTAATACCAAGTGAAGAAGAAATTGCTGGAAATCATCTAAAAGATGTTTTCAAGCAGAGAGGAATTAATATTCATTTAAATAGTGAAGTAACTGATTATAAAGAATTAGATCAAAAGTTAGAAATAGAATTTACTCAGCAGGATTCCCATAAAAAATTAAAAGCAGATAAAATTTTAATTGCTGTTGGTCGTAGACCAGTTACAGAAAATTTAGGACTGCAAAAAGTAGGTATTGAGCATCAAAAAAATGGTATTGTAGTAAATAATCGAATGGAGACAAATAAAGATAATATTTATGCAATAGGAGATGTCAATGGTAATTATCAACTGGCTCATGTTGCTTTTCAAGAGGCTATGATTGCAGTAGATAATGCCTTAGGAGAGGATAAAGAAATTAACTATAATTTTGTCCCCAGATGTATATATACACAACCTGAAGTTGCTGCGGTTGGTTTAACCGAAAAAGAAGCCAAAAAAGAATATGGTGATAAGATAAGTATCGGAACTTTTCCCTATAATGCTAATGGAAGAGCTTTAAGTGAAAAAGAGGACGGAATAGTTAAAACAATTGTTGAAACTAAATATAATCAAATTGTCGGGATGTTAATAATTGGTTCTCATGCGACTGAATTGATTGGACAAGGCACAATAGCCATAAATCTAGAAAGTACCGTAGAAACAATTGATGAAATAATGTTTCCTCACCCTACTTTAAGTGAGATGATAAAAGAAAGTACCTTAGATAGTTTAGATATGGCTGTACATATCTAATTTTTTTAAATTTTAAACTAACATGTAATATGCAGGAAGATAGTAGGAGGTAATATATGGTTAGTGTAAATAGAGAAGCTTTTAAATTAGTAAAAAAATTGATAGTTAATCAAAATGAATTAAAAATAAATGTAGATTATTTAAATAATGGAACTACTGTTATTGATTTAGGACAGAATGTTGAAGGCAGTTGGGAGGCCGGTCGATTATTAACCAAAATATTATTAGGCGGTTTAGGTAATGTAAGTTTTGAAACATTTCCGCGTCCGATATTTAATTCATATTTTCCTGCCGTTAATGTAAGAGTTGATCATCCTTTACTTTCTTTAGCAGGTTGTCAGATTTCAGGTTGGGAGTTATCTCCTGGTAATTTCGCACCTATCCTGGCTGGACCGGGTAGAACTTTAGGAAGAAAAGAAAATGATTGGTTATCACCCTATATTGATTATCAAGATAATTATGATAAAGCAATATTAACTGTTGAAAGTCCTGATCCGATAACTTTGGAACAGTCTGAAGAGTTAGCAAATGCCTGCAATATAGACCCAGATATGTTATATATTCTTATTGCACCACCGGCCAGTTTAGCAACCTATATACAGGTTTCAGGTCGTATTTTAGAACAAACATTACATAGATTGAAGGAAGAAGAATTTAATCTTGAATGCATTAAACAAGCTCAGGGTTTTTGTGTTATTCCCCCTCTTATTGATGATGATTTAATTTCTATGGGGAGAATGAATGATGCTTTAATATATGGAGGACATGCTCAGTTTACTGTTAAGACTGAAAATAAACAGATTGAAGACGTCATAGAGCAGATAATGGCTGTCAATTCAAAAGTTTATGGAAGACCTTTTAAAGAAATTTTTAAAGAAGCAGATCTTGATTTCTATAATGTACCTAAAGAACTATTTTCACCTGCTTCGGTAAGTATTGTAAATGAAAAATCAGGCAAAATATTTAAGGCAGGTAAACTTAATATAGAAATTTTAGAACAATCTTTTTCAGATACTGTTAAAAAATAAATGAATAGGAGGAATATATGTGAATCTAAAAGATAAGGTGGTTTTAATTACCGGTGGTGCCTCTGGTATTGGTAAGGCAAGTGGTTTGAAATTAGGTCAAGATGGAGCGAAAATTGCCATTTGTGATATTGATAAAAAAAACGGCCAAAAAACAGAAAAAGAATTTAAAAATAAAGATATAGATGCTAAGTTTTTTCAATGTGATGTAACAGACGAAAGTTCAGTTGAAAAGGCAGTAAAATCAGTAAAAAAGAATTGGGGTAAAATAGATGTTGCCTTTTTAAACGCTGGGATTGAAGGCCCAAATAAAAAAGTACCAGAGATTGATTATTCAGATTGGAAAAAAACCTTTGAAATTAATGTCAATGGAGTATTTTTGTGTGCAAAAAATGTTTTACCTATTATGGAAAAACAGGGATTCGGCAATATAATAATAACTAGTTCTAATCTTGGTATGTTCGCTTTACCGAACAAAGCTGCCTATTGTTCTACCAAAGGGGCTTTAATAATGCTAGGTAAATCTATAGCTGTCGATTATAAAAATGAAGACATCAGAGCTAATATTATCTGTCCGGGACCGGTTAAAACCCCTCTTGTAACAAGTAGATGGGAGGAAATTGAGGATCCTGAAGAAAGTGCAAAAGTAAAAGAGGCGATTATGAATATTCCTCAATTAATGGAGGTTGAAGAAGTAGCCAATACAGTATACTTTTTGGCTTCAGATGCTTCAAAAGCTTATAACGGAGAAACATTTGTTATTGATAAAGGAGCACAGGCAGAATTGGTTGAATAAAAAAGGAGTGCTTACAGATGTTAGATAAGATTAATAATTTAGATATACTTATAAAAAATGCTAGGATAGTAACTATGAATGAAAATAATGATATTATTGATAAAGGATTTATAGGTATCAATAATAATGAAATAAAATTTGTAGATACAATGGAAAATATTGATGAAGAATTTAAGGTAAATAAAGTTATTGATGCAGATGGAAAGATTGTTTTCCCAGGCTTAATTAATACTCATGGACATGCTTATCAGATTTTACTTAAAGGTTTAGGAGCCGACTTAAAGTTGATGGATTGGGTAAAGGTAGTTGTAGCTCCTTATAGCCAAAAAATTACTCGAGAAATTAATTATTATGCTGCCTTATTAGTTGCCTTAGAATCATTACAATCTGGATGTACTACAGTAGCTGATTTCTTTTATGCCCATCACAAACCAAAATTAAGTGATGGGGTTATAGAAGGTTTTATGGATATGGGTTTAAGGGGTATAATGATTAGAAACTTTCATGATTGTGGAGTTGAAAATGGTATACCAGAATCATATCTTGAATCACCAGAAGAAGCTTTCCTTGATGTAGATCGCTTAATAAATAAATATGAAGAAGGATCAAACGGTATGATACGAATTTGGACCGGTCCGGGGGTAACCTGGGGCATAACAAAAGAAGGTCTTGAAGCAACTGTAGAATATAGTAAACATAAAAATATACCTTATTCTATACATCTGCTTGAAACTGAAGATGATAATAAACATATGATGAAAGAATATGGTAAAAAAGCAGTTGAAATCATGGAAGAAGTTGGGTTTTTATCATCAGATTTACTGGCAGCCCATTGTGTTAAACTGGCAGATAGAGAATGTAAAATATTAGGTGAAAAGGGAGTCAACGTTGCTTATAATGCGGCTTCCAATATGTATCTTGGATCAGGTGTACCACCAATTATTAAGCTGAAAGAGGCTGGAGCAAGAATAAGTTTAGGAACTGATGGAGCAGCTAGCAATAATGCCATGGATATGATTGAAACACTAAAATTAAGTGCTTTATTACAAAAAGTTTTCTATGAAAAACCAAATATCATATCAGCTGAAGAAGTTTTAAATATGGCCACTTTCCAAGCAGCCCAGTCTTTGCAAATGGAAAAGGAAATAGGTTCTTTGGGAAATGGGAAAAAAGCAGATTTATTTATATTTAATCCTGATAAACCTAAAAGCTTTCCTTTACATGATCCGATTGCTTCTTTAGTATATTCAGCAAGTCTAGATAATGTAGAGACTACTATAGTGAATGGGAAAGTACTTTATGAAAATAATAAATTTAAAACTGCAATTAATAAAGAATACATATTCAAAAAAATTAAAGAGATAATATCTGAATTAATAAAAAGTAATTGAGGTGATAAGTATGTTTTTAACTGCTTATATTAACTTGGAGAAAAATAAAGTAGATGTTAAAGAAAGTCCCCAAGAAGAAGTAATAAAATTTCTAGGCAGTCGGGGGTATGCTGCTAAGATCCTGTATGACAATGTAGGACCTGAAATAAAACCCTATGATGTAGCTAATATGTTAATCTTTTCTACCGGTTTATTTACCGGAACTGCCTGGCCTACTTCAGCCCGTTTTACTGTAACAGCTAAATCACCTGCCACTGAAGCTTATGGATATGCAAATTCAGGTGGCTTTTTTGGACCAGAGTTAAGGAGAGCTGGTTTTGATGCAATCGTAATTAAAGGAAAAGCTGAAAAGCCAGTATATTTACATATCAAGGATGAAAACATTGAAATTAAATCAGCTGAACATCTCTGGAATAAAAAAGTTTCTGAAGTAAGTGGAAAATTAAAATCAAAATATAATAGAGGTCAAGTAGCTTGTATTGGCCCGGCCGGAGAAAATATGGTAAGATTTTCTTCTATCATGGTTAATGAAGGTAGAGCAGCGGGGCGCTGTGGTATGGGGGCAGTCATGGGTTCTAAGAAACTAAAAGCAGTCGTGGTGGAAGCTTCCCAAAAAGTACCCTTTAATGACGATTTCAAAATGACAGCAATTAAAAAAGCAAAAAAGCTAAAAGACCATCCTTCTGCAGTTGTATATAGAGAATGGGGAACTCCTATTTTAATTAATTTCAAGAATCATAGAGGAGATCTGCCAGCTAAAAATCATCAAGAAGTTCAGGTTAAAGATCAAAATAAAATAAATGCTCAGGCCCTTGATAAATATGTATATAAAAATACAGGTTGTTATGCTTGTCCTGTTAGATGTTCCAGGCATTCCAGAGTGGAACAAGGGCCTTATAAGTGTGATACAGAAGGACCAGAATATGAAACAATTGACTCATTTGGACCAATGGTAGGTAATGATGATTTAGAAATGATAATTTATGCCAATGAAATTTGTGATGAAAATGGTATTGATACAATTTCATCGGGAGTAGTAATTGCTTTTGCCATGGAATGTTATCAAAAAGGATATTTAAAAGATATTGAATTAAATTTAGAGTGGGGTAATAAAGAAGCTATAATTAAATTATTAAAAATGATAATACATAGAGAGGGGTTAGGTGATATTTTAGCGGAAGGTGTTATGCGAGCAAGTAAAAAAATAGATCCTGAAACCCAAAAATTTGCTCTCCATGTAAAAGGTTTGGAAACTCCCCAACAGGAGCCTAGAACTAATAGAGGGTTAGCATTAGGTCATGCAACTTCTAATCGAGGAGCGGATCATCTATATGGTCTCTCGACAATTGATCAAACTCAAAATGAAGAAATTGCCAATAAGTATTTTCCTGAAAGTGATTCTGATATCTTAGATGTTTTTTCTCAAAAGTATAAACCGGAAATGCTTAAGTTTACTGAGGAATTTTCAGCTATTTCAGATGCCCTTGGAATCTGTAAGTTTTCTACCCTGGAAGGGTATGCCTTAGATGTTGCAGATATAGTAGAGGGATTAAATGAATTTGATGAAAGTTTCAAATTTGATTTTGAGAGTTTAATGAAAACAGGAGAAAGAATTATTAATTTAGAAAGAATGTACAACTATAAAAATGGAATGAACCGGGAAGATGATATACTTCCGGAAAGATTTCTTAATGAACCAGTAGATGTATATAAGGAAGAAGAAGGAATATTAACAAAAGAACTATTTAAAGAAAATTTAACTGTTGATTTGGATGAAATGTTAGATAGTTATTATCAAATTAGAAAATGGAATAAGGAAGGAATACCAACAAAAGAAAAGTTAAAGGAGTTAGATTTAGATTATTTGTTAAAGTATTAGCAGGAGGTAATAAGATATGAAACCAAAGAAGATACTTTTTGAGACATTAGAAGGAAAAAAATCCGAAAGAACCCCTTGGGTACCTTTTGTCGGATGTCATGGGGGTAAACTAATAAATGTAGATGCCAAAACATATTTGCAAAATGAAGATTTAATTGTCAATGGAATCTCAAAAGCTATTGAATTGTATGAACCAGATGGAATACCAGTTATTTTTGATTTGCAGGTCGAAGCCGAGATTTTAGGTTGTGATTTAAAATGGAATAAAGATAATCCCCCGACTGTAATTGGACATCCTCTAAATGAAAACAAGAAATTAAGTGAGCTTAATATCCCACAAGAAGATCAGGGCCGTTTTCCCATAATTCTTAATGCTATGAAAAAAATAAATATAGATTTCAAAAATGTAAAATCTATAAATAATTATTGAACCGATATATACGAAATATATATGTACAGTAATGTGGGAAATAGGAAAGTTAATTGCTTACCTAATATTATTTTTAAATGAAAAACCAATATATATGTGAATCTCAGCAAAATCTCAGCAAAAAGAATAAAACCAAGTAAAAATAATTAATACCAGATAACAAGAGAAGTGGCTTGAAACATTAATAATTAAAGGTGTATAATAATAAAAGTGAATTAGTATAAGAGCTCTTATTTATCTACGGATCAGTAGGCTGAGGGTTCAAGTCCTTCCGGGCACGCCATCTATTAACCTTATCATATC
>JAGXLO010000172.1 GCA_018334695.1 Candidatus Cloacimonadota bacterium | reverse complement strand
TGGAATATTCTTTGGTTCTATATTTGAATCTATTCAGTATTTTCTGCCCACCAGGACTTTTAATCCTTATGATATTGTCTTTAACTTTAGTGGTTATGTTATAGGCTTAATTGCCAGTATTCAATTTTTAAAGAGTAAAATAATATCTTAAAATAGTAACGAGTAACAAGTAAGGAGTGACAAGTAGTAAGTAACAAGAGACGAGTAGATTTAGATTAATAAATATTATAGGAGGTCTTTCTATGAGAACACATAAGGATTTGGAGGTTTGGAAAAGAAGCGTGAATTTTGTAACAAAAATATATGAAGTTACCCAAACTTATCCAAAGCAGGAAAAATATGGAATCGTAAGTCAAATAAGGAGAGCTGCAGTATCAATCCCATCCAACATTAGTGAGGGAGCTGCTAGAAAACATAAAAGGGAGTTTATCCAGTTTTTGTATATAGCTCTTAGTAGTTTAGCAGAACTTGAGACCCAAATTATTATTTCAATGAATTTAGATTTTATCAGAAAAACAAAATTTAATAAATTACGTTCTGAATTAATTGAGATTAAGAATATGTTAGTAGGATTGATTAGGTACTGTAAAAATAAAATGTAAATACTAATTTTCCAATTTCCACTTGTCACTAGTCACTTAGTAATCGAAATTAATCCCGATAGCATAGCGTATCGGGACGTCGTTCCTTTATCAGGAAATCCTCGAGTATGACAAAGCCTTGGGTTATATTTTCTAGATTTCTTTGCTGATGTAATATTAATTTGGGTGTAGAAATTTTACTGAGTGCGTATTTCAAAAAAGAAAACACATTGTCACTCTTGAGGAACGAAATTAAAGAAGTTGAGCGGAGCGAAATCCCGATTTTTAATCGGGGAGTCTCCCAGAAGTCACCAATCATTTTTTTTGATTTAGAATAAGCGAAGCATAAATTCAAACCAACCATTGTCATTCTCGAAGGAGCGCAGCGACTGAAGAATCTGTCAAAAGTCACCAAAAATTACAATACCGACTTATCGAAGAATCTCCCCTGAGTCTCCAATAATTTTTTGAAATACAAGATACTTTTAAATGAGACTTCCCGACTCGTCGGGACAAGTCGAATTAATCCCGATAGCATAGCGTATCGGGACGTCGTTCCTTTATCAGGAACTCCTCGAGGATGACAATTTTGGGTAATATTTTATTTTTTTTGTAGTTAATATATTGAATTTAATGTAAAAAATCATACTGAATACATATTTCAAAAAATATAAAACCATTGTCATTGTATATTGCCCATAATGTCTTAATTGATTTTAAATATACAATTAAAAGTAAAATAAACTTGATAAAAAGTAAAACTATTTGTTAATTAAGGTTATGGAAATTAAAAAAAAGGTAGTCGAACTAACTCCGATATTTAATTAGATGTGGGCGGACGAGTTTCCGCCAGTTGGCGGACGAGTTTGCGAATAAGACTATCCATCCTAAAATTGAATGACTTTGGCTTACACCCTATTCCTAAAAATTTCAACAAATAATTAAAAATTAAAAATAAAAAATTCGAAATCATCTTTCCTTTAACAATAAATTCCTACTAATAACTAATAATTCCTACAAATATCTAATCATATAACCTTCCTCTAATTTTTTCTTCCTTACACCCCATACCCCTATACCTCAGACCTTATACCTCAAACCTCTAAACTTCTAACCCCCTAAACCCTTATTTACAAAAAACCATGAAAACAAAACTACTACTTATTTTACTGGCAACCATTATTATCTCAACTCCACTTAGCGCGGACTACTTCATCCCACTGTCTGATCCCGTCTATCCCTTGCTGGAAGATCTTTACATCTCAAATCACATTGATAAATCCTACTCCATCTACCCGCAGTACCACAAAGAAATAACCGACATATTAAAAGAATTAAAAACCCAAAAAACTTCCTCAACCTACCAAAATCTCATCACTTACCATCTCAATCGGCTAACAAATTCCTATGAAGAGGGTCTGTCTAGCAGTATTTATCCACTCAAAAATATTCCACAGGCAGCTAAGAATATTTTTAACACCCAAAAGCAAAAAAGCAGATTAATCACCTACAAAAAGTCAGACACCAAACTGTTCCTTTCCTACATAATGGGTTTGAATTATGATATTAAAAAGAATAACTCGGACTTAGACAGGCGCTATGATTACTACGGACTACAATTCGGGGGCAATATCAGAGACAACTTTGGCTTTTATACCCAATACAGAAAAGGTCATTACGAAGGAGACGAAGAATTTATCCTGGCAGATCATAAAATCCACCGCAGTGGAGGCATGTACAGAAAAGTAACCACTGCCAGTGAATTGGACTTTAAAAATAAATATCTCAATCTGGCTGTTGGCTACGGCAATTTTACCATTGGTAATCCTCTTACATCTTCCATAATTCTAAACCATAATACAAATCCTTACAGCTACTTAAAATACTATCATAAATACGGCAATTTTTATTTCATGGGATTTAATTCCCAGCTATTTCCGGATAGTGTAGTTTCAACTACAGACGACTACCAGCAAAAATCACTGGCTGTACAAACCTTAAATTATTCTACAGACAATTTCAAGTTTGGAGTTGGACAGGGCGTAATTTATGGAGATAAATCAATTGATCTTGCCTATCTGACTCCCTTGATGGTCTATAAATTAATCGACTTTAAAAATCATAACCGTGACAACGAGTTTGTTTTTAGTTACTTAACAGCCAGACCTTTCCCTTCCACCTATTTCTACGCTAATTTTTTTATGGATGATCTAAAAAAAGCAAGATTAAAAACCAAGTATGCCCTGCAAGCTCTGGCTTTTCAATTCGGCTTAAAATATCAGTTAAAAAAAATACCACTACAAGTAGGATTAGAATCCACAATTATCGGTCCAAAAACTTATGGGCATTCACCCAGGTATGGAGTTGATACTCGTTACACTCATGATGATCAAACATTGGGTTATGAGTATGGTGCTAACCTTATGAATAACGCTGTTAGTTTGCAATACAGAAATACTTTTTTTGATATTCAGCTAATATACGAAAATTTGCAGCAGGGCAACCTCGGTTCAAATCCATTTGTATGGTACAAGGATGATATTGAATTTTTAGGGGAGGAGATGACCCGTTCCCAGTATTTAACAGTAGCACTTGATCTTCATCCCGGTTTTTACATTGATGTGAGCCTGGAATACAGGTTAGCAAAGCAAGATGATAAAGAGTTGCATCAGTTTTTTACTGGTGTGGAAGTGAAATATTAGTAATTTGTGACGAGTAACAAGTAAAGAGTAACAAGTAGTCCCGTCCTGAAATAGGTTGACACTAAGAAAGGTCCCC
>JAGXLO010000171.1 GCA_018334695.1 Candidatus Cloacimonadota bacterium | reverse complement strand
TATTTTTAGAATTTTTGACTAAATTTATAATTGAATCCATAATTTCTTTGTTAATATTTTTATATATTGAATTGTTAGCAACAAAACAGTAATCACATTTAAAATTACACCTTTCTGTCAAAGATATAGTCAAGTCTCGTAATTTGGTGCAAAAGTTATATCTCATTGTGTAAATCATTTTTTTTTAATTTAAGCTACTTTATTTATTTTAATATTTTGTTTACCGTTTTTCAGTTTTTTCATTAATTTAACAGCTTCATCCAGCTCAGTTTTAATATAATGTCTACCCGTTATCCATTCTTCTGTTTGTTGTTGTAGAATAGAACCTATAAGTATTCTTACACTCTTTTCACTAGGAAAGATCCTTACATTCTTTTCTCTTCTTCGTATCTCTTGATTAAATCTCTCTATCATATTGTTGCTCTTTATCTTACGCCAGTGCTTCTGTGGATAATTCAAAAAATTTGTTATCTCCACTATAGTATCTTCTACCCAATCAACTATATCTAACTTATTGAGCTTCTCTAATTCTGATAATAACTGCTCTTTTCCTCTGTAAAAGCCCTCTTTGCTCTTCGGTTTTATCATAGGTACTATAACTTCTATTATCCTGGCTTGATCTTTCTTATTTAACTTGTCTAACAAATTCCTCTGCCAGTGTACTAAACAACGTTGCTGTAATTGACCAGGAAAGCACTCACCTAGTGCCTTAGCTAAACCGTCAAATTGATCTCTTATCCATAATCCGCAATAGCTTAACCCGCGCTGCTTTAATGACTGTAAAAAAGACTTCCAACCATAATAGCTCCCTCTTAAGTTCAAATAAAATCCCAGACTCTCTCTTTTGCCGTCCTTCCTCAATCCTACTGCATGCAATATATTCAAAGGCTGGACGCAACTATCCTGTCTTATCTTGGTTTCTACTGCATCTAACCAAATATAAACATATTCCTCTTCTAAATCTCTACTTCTCCATTTATCCACAGACTTTATTATAGGCTGTATTAATCTGCTTACTGTACTCTTACTTAAATTATTTATCTCAAACTGCTTGTATAACTTCTTCATACTCCTGGTAGATACACCATTGATATAGGCCTCTTTGATCACAGCAATCATAGCTCTGTCTATACGCTGATATCTATCCAGTATACTGGGGAAAAAACTGCCTTTCTTTAATTTAGGTATCTTTAGCTTAAGATTACCTAAGGAAGTTGTTAGTTCGCGCTCCCGAGAACCATTCCGGTGATTTTTACGCTGCTCCTTCCTCTCATAGGGCTTAGCTCCAATTAATGCTGTTACTTCAGACTCAATCACAGCCTGCATCATATGCTGCAATAACTCATTCATCGTAAATAATCCTTCTTTTCTTGACAATAATTTTCCTAATTCTTCAATATCCTTGTTCTCTGCCATGTTGTTCTCCTTTCTGGCTTTTTTACACAACGAGAATAACATGGCTTTTTCCTTTCAACTTTTGCACCAATTTTTAGGACGTGATCTTTTATGATTTTGTATATTTCAAAAATAAAGTTATCATCATTCTCATATACGTTAATAAGAATATTTTGAATAATAAATATTTTACCAAATTTATTAACTTTTATATATCCTTTTACATTAAATGACTTGTCAAAAATATATAGTTTATCTCCTTCTAAGCTATTAGTTAAAACCCATAGATTTGAATAATTATCAAATGACAAACCTTTAATCAATCTTTTCTTCTTTTCAATTTTTTTTAAAGAATATTTACCCTTTAAATTTTTTAATTCCATTTTATTTTGATAATATTTACTTAAATTTTTATACTCCCTTTTAGAATATTTAATAGGATTTAAATTTAGATAAATTTTTTTTATGAGTTTTTTTGTTTTTAAATTAAATATAAAAATTTTAAATTTTTTTGAATCAATTTCTGAACAAGCAATGTTCCCATTATTTATATCTAAATCAAGAACGGAAGCAATTTTGTTGGGATTAATTATTCTTGGATTAAATATTTCTGTTTTTGAATCAATACAATATTGTATTATTAAAGAGTCGGAAAAAATACCGATTCCTCTTTTTTCATAATAATTATCATTTTTAGAAAACCATGTCCTGAACCAACAAATTATATTTTTTTTATAATATATTGAATTTTGTAAATATTTTAAATCGCAATTTGTTTCATAAATAAAATCCCCATCATCGTTATATTTGATCAATGATCTCTTATCAAAATCAATTGTTACAATAGAATTATTTAATGGTATTAAGGATACAACATCTAAAAATTCACCGGGCCCTTTTCCTGGACTACCAAAAGAAGACAAAAGGTTTCCTTCTTTGTCAAACAGAAATATTTTACCAACTGTTTCATCATAAATATAAATGTTTCCCTTATTTGAAATAGCATATTTTGATAAATGAGAGATTTTTTTTTGACTAGTAGGTTGAATTTTATTAATGAATTTTAATTTTATGTTATCAATTTTTTTAAACTTATTTTTTGTACAACTAATAATTAAAATAATTATAAAAAAAACATAAATGTGTTTATTTTTTCCCATAATGGCAACTAAATATCACAAATAGCGTTCGATGTTAATTAGCTTTATATTTTTATATTTTTTTAATTTTTGAATTAACCAAAACTTATGGGAAAAACCTATAGTAATTAGAATTTTGGAATTATTATATTTCTTTTCCTGTTCAATTATATTCTGAAGACAATAATTGTTCCATTCTTCTTTTATTTCATACCAGGAAGGAAATAATGCTTTTAGATAATTGTAGCTTATACAGCTCATTAAATCACTTTTTCTAGATTGTAAATCTTTTAAAGTCATAATTTCTTTTTCATGTATAATTTCATCTAGAATTTCATTTAATTTTAAATAACAATTATATTTATCACTTTTTTCATCATGTATTTTTGCTAAAATTCTATCTTTTCTTGCTCCCCATTCAAAACCTTTTGATGTTTTCGGTTGTATAGGTATAATTTTATAATTTTCTTGTTTAGCTAAAGGAATTATAATTTCAGGATATTCAGGTTTCGAGTTACAGGTCATTGTACCTTTAAGTTGTTCAGGACTTAACTCTGCAAGTATAATATCAGGGTCATAATTTTTAATAACTTTTTTTAATATTTGCTTACTAGATTTATAATAATGATATTGATGAACAGAACCTAAAATCGAAATTTTATTTCTCATTTTTGCTCCTTTATTGGTAAATATTTGTCAACGTACCAATCTAAAAAAATACTATAATTATTTTTTATTCGTGAGCAATAGAAAAAATTATCCATTTTTCTAGATTTACAACCTCCATGACAAATTGGTCTGAAATTGCAAAATTTACATACCTTATCGTTGATTAGGAACCATTCAGTCCATTTAG
>JAGXLO010000071.1 GCA_018334695.1 Candidatus Cloacimonadota bacterium | reverse complement strand
TAAAATTGCACCACCCCATTTTTAAATTTTGGCTAAATTCTAAACATTATCAAAATGGTTACCGATATGAGGTATACTTTTTTGTAAAGGCACCGTTTTTTAATTATACAATATAGCGCAAATCGGCGACTTAATAATATTTGACAATAGATATCGGTTATGGTATAATTTTTTTAAATTAACTTGTCAGACAGGTAAGTCATGTAAGACAGGTTATAAATTAGGGTTATTAAAATAATAATTTAGGGTGATTAAGAAATGTTATTAGGGAATATAAATAGTAAGTCTTCTGTTAAAAAAGTCATTGATAATGTAATTTCTATTATTGAGGATTGTAATATTTCAGTAGGAGAAAAAATACCTTCGGAAAAACAATTAACGGATAAATTAGAGGTTTCTCGTTCAACAATTAGGGAAGCACTTAGTGCTTTGGTTACATTAGGTATACTAAAATCCCGACCGGGGAAAGGATATTATGTAATAAAATCATATCAAGTTTCTCTTTATACCAATGAACTTGTAGCAGAACTAATGAAAGATGATTCGTTTTTTGATCTTATGGAAGCCAGAAAGATTGTAGAGAGTTCAATATTTAGTCTAGCTGTTAAAAGAGCTGATGAAAACGATATTAAAAGAATAGAAGAAACTTTAAATATATTAAAAAAGGCTGTAGAAGAAGGTTCGGAAAACATTAATGATTTAAGTACTGATATTCATTTTGCAATAAGCCGAGCTTCTAATAATAAAATATTAGTTGGATTGCTTAAACAGCTTAGTCCAATGATAGTTGAAAAAGTTGAACAAATGGATATTTCTCCTGATGAAGATTATAAACTACATAAAAAATTAGTAGATGGTATAAAGTCAGGAAAATCCGAAAAAGCAGAAAGCGTTATTATAGAACACTTAGAATATATGGAAGAAAAGTTTATTGATAACCTTAAAAACTCTGAAAAGTAAATTGACAAAATAATTGATGATATAAATTATGTAAAGATCGAATATTATTTATATTAAAAATATTGATTAGTGGGAGGCAATCCAAATTATGAGAGTGAATACAAATTATCAAAAGACAGTTGGAATGACCACGATTTCTAATGATCAATTCGAGGAACTGCACTTTGCTTCACTGGAAATATTGGAAAGTGTGGGAGTAAAAGTATTCGAAGAAGAAGCACTTGCATTATTAAAAGAAGCGGGAGCAGAAGTAGATGGGAACCTAGTTCGAATTCCATCCTGGCTGGTCAATGAATCTCTATCTTCGGCCCCCTGTAGAGTAGCAGTTAGTAACAGAAGTGGAGAACGGACCATGTTCCTTGAAAAAGGTCGAAGTTACTATGGTACTGGATCAGATACTCCTTTTACCGTAGACATTGATAGTGGGGAGATACGTGCTGCAAAAAAACAAGATGTAGTTAATGCAGCAAGGGTTTGTGATAGTTTAAATAATATCGATTTTGTCATGTCTTTGGCTATTGCTGGAGATGTACCCACAAATGATTCATATGTACAGCAGTTTGAGGCTATGGTATTAAATACAAAAAAACCGATTATCTATACTGCTGGTAATCGTAAAGATCTTGTTGATATTATAAAAATAGCTGAGGTTGTTGCAGGTGGATCTGACAAATTAAGAAAAAATCCATTTCTTGTATTATATGATGAACCATCTTCGCCATTACAGCATTCTGAAGAAGCTGTAGAAAAGTTAATTTATATGGCAGAAAAGAGGCTTCCAGTAATATATATTCCTGCTGTAATGATGGGGGCGACTGGGCCTGTAACAGCTGCAGGGTCAATTACAGTTGCAAATTGTGAAATATTATCAGGGCTGGTTATACATCAATTAAAAGCTAAAGGTGCACCATTTGTTTATGGTGGTGGCATACCACCTCTGGATATGAAAACTTCTATATGTTCATATGGTGCTCCAGAGGAGCATCTTAATTGTGCTATATTGGTTCAGATGGCTCAGTATTATGGATTACCTGTTTTCACTACAGCAGGTTGTAGTGATTCACAGGTATTTGATCAACAGGCAGGCATGGAAGCAGGTTTTAATATTCTTTCTTCTTCTCTTGCTGGAGGTAATTTAATTCATGATTTAGGCTATATTGGAGCTGGAAAAACTTCTTCTATAGAGATGCTGTTACTTTGTAATGAAATTGTGGGTATGGCTAAAAAATTTGTGAAAGGGGTTGAGATTAATACAGAGACACTGGCACTAGATATTATCGAAAAAGTTGGACCGGGGGGTAATTTTCTTTCCGAAAAACATACTTACAATAATTTCAAAGAACATCTCTGGTTTCCTGAGTTATTAAATAGACAGGGTTATGAAAATTGGAAAAATAGAGATAATATGTCATTTGGACAGAGGGCTAATGAAAAGATAAAGGAAATTCTTAGTTCCTATAAAGCTGAAGAGTTATCGGAAGAAGTAACTGAAAAAGTAAAAGATATCTCATTAAATAGAGATCATTAAAAATTAATTAATAAAAAGAAGTACAGATCAGCCTCAGAAAAACATTTTATTCGAGCAGTTATACCAAAAGAATGCTATAAGAATGGATACAAGAAGGGACAAAAAACCCTGGATATCTTTTGATATCATTTTATCAGGACTTTACATAAAATTAAAAAAATAAAAATTGTTAACTTATTGTGGATATGACGTTAATGGAGACAATTAAAGAACAAATTGCCAATATTACTCACAAAACGGGAAAACAAAAAATAAGTTTATTACATATCCACAAATACTACTATGACTAAGGCTACTTATTTAAGCAAAATAAGCCAGTCATAATTATCATATATTTATGAAGATTTATTATTAATCTCTAATCATATTATACGAGGAGGATTTTATATGAAAGGTTTACTAAACGGTAAGAAGCTTAATCCATGGATTTTTTGGCCTCCATTTTTAATATTTGTTATTGCTTCTATATTAAGTATTGTTGCATTTGATGATTTTACTGGTGCTATAAATGCAATATTTAATTGGGTGGTAACTAATTTTGGATGGTTCTTTACAATATCTGCTTTTGGTGCTGTGGTTTTATGTGCAGTTGTATTTTTTTCTTCAGCCGGGAAAATTAAATTTGGAGGAAAAGATGCAGAACCGGAATTTAAAACATGGGAATGGTTTGCGATATCCCTCACTGCAGGGATTGGAACAGGTATTGTATTTTGGGGAGTAGCAGAACCAATAACTCATTTTTCTTCACCACCACCGGGTTTGGGAATTGAATCTTTTAGTGCTGAAGCAGCTAATTTTGCAATGAGAACAGTATTTTTGCACTGGACTTTTACACCTTATGCACTTTACATTCTCTTTGCTATTCCTATAGCATTAGCTATTTACAATTATAATCAGCCATTTAAAGTTAGTTCAGGACTTTATTTTCTTATCGGTGATAGATGTAGTGGTTGGATAGGTAAAGCTACTGATGCTCTTACTATTTTTGCCCTGGCTGGAGGAGTAGCTGCTGTTCTCGGTGCTGGTTTACTGCAGATGGGCAGTGGACTTAACTTTCTTTTTAATATTCCGATAACACCAGTTTTATGGATAATTATAGCAATTGTAATTATTGCAAGTTACACTATTTCAAGTTATACAGGGTTAGATAAAGGTATTAAGTTTTTAGCTAACCAGAACACAAAAATATTTCTTGGAACTATGATATTCGTTTTTGTTGTTGGGCCTACTACTTTCATTCTGGATATAGGTACTCAAGGTTTTGGCGAATTTTTGAGTAATTTTTTAAATCAGTCTTTTTATCTAAGTCCGGTTGCAGAAGGCAGTTGGCCAACCTGGTGGACTGTCTATTTCTGGGCGAACTGGCTGGCTTTTGCCCCTATAGTTGGTTTATTTTTAGTACGACTTACTAAAGGTAGAACAATCAGGGAATTTATAGCAGTTAATTTAATAGCTCCCGCTCTTTTTGGCATGGTCTGGTTTGCTGTTTATGGAGGAGCAGCTATACATGCTCAGTTGAATGGTATAATGGATCTCAGTGCAAGTATGGCTGAACATGGGTTGGAACATGCAATCTTTTCTTTCTTTCAGATGTTTCCATTGGGGGGGATTATTTCAGTTGTTTTCCTTATTACTATAGCAGTATCTTTTATAACTTTGGCGGATTCAATGACGTCAACTTTAGCTATGGTAAGTACACGTGGATTAGAAGAAACTGAAGAAGCCCCATTAGTATTAAAAATATTTTGGGGTGTTTTCATAGGTGTAATTTCAGTTGTGATGATTGTCTATGCTGGTGTTGATGGGTTCAAAATGTTATCTAACCTTGCAGGATTTCCTATTGCCTTTTTATTGATTGGTATAGGAGCATCTCTTATAAAGGGTTTGTATTATCCAGATGCTGTCTGGTTTAAACAAGTAGGTAAGGTTCAAAAAAATCATAATAAAAAGGAACAGGAAGTATAAATATTGAAATCTGGGAAATCACATATAAGTTTTATTATGAGATTTCCCAGATAATTAATTTTAAACTGGGGGGGTTAAAACCTTGAAATTTGCATCGCGAGTTAAAGAACTAAAACCATCTGATATTCAAGAAATGTTTAAAGTTATAGCGAAGCCTGAGGTTATTTCTTTTGCGAGTGGAGTTCCAGATCCGGATCTCTTCCCTGTAAAGGAAATAGATGAAATAACGAGTAAAATAATACGCCAGAATGGGGATATGGCCCTTCAATATAATACCACAGAAGGGTATGTTCCCCTAAGAAAAAAAATAGCCTTGCGAATGAAGCAAAATGGAGTTGAATCCAGTTCAGAAAATATTATTATTACTTCAGGTGCTCAACAGGGCTTGGAACTTTCAGCAAAACTTTTTTTAAATAAAGGGGATGCTGTAATTTGTGAGAGTCCAACTTATTCAGGTGCAATAAATGCATTTAAATCTTATTCACCTGAATTTATACAAATTACTACAGATAAAAACGGAATGAAAATGGATGAACTAAAAAAAGTATTAGAAACTAGAAATAATATAAAAATGATTTATGTTATTACTGACTTTCAAAATCCTACAGGTAAGAGCTGGTCAGTTGAACGGAGAAAAGAATTGATAGAATTATCAAAATCATATGATATACCGATTATTGAAGATAGTGCCTATGAAGAAATTTATTTTACAGACAATAAAAAGCCAACTTTGAAATCATTGGATACCGGAGGAAGAGTAATTTATTTGGGGAGTTTTTCCAAGACTTTTTGTCCTGGTTTAAGGATGGGATGGATAGAAGTCAAAAAATCGATTTTAAAGAATTATATTACCCTCAAGCAAAGTTCAGATATGCATACGAATATTCTGGCCCAAATGCAAATTGATAAATACCTAGAGTTATATGATTTTGATGCTCACATAGATAATATTATTTCATCATACAAAAATAAAAGAGATAAAATGATAAACGCAATAAAAAAATATTTTCCTTCCAGTTGTTCTCACACTTATCCTGAGGGAGGAATGTTTATCTGGGTTGTAATGCCTGATAAATTAGATGGGAGAAAAGTTTTAGATGAGGCACTTAAGGAAAATGTAGCTTTTATTCCGGGAGAATCTTTTTATCCTGATAGAGAAACAAAAAATACCTTTAGATTAAATTTTTCAAATGCTGAAGAGTCAAAAATTGAAAAAGGTATAGAAAAACTTGCAGTTGTATTAAAAAGAGTAATTGATAATGTTTATTGATATTATCTAATGGTTTTCTCTAAAAATATTATATTATGATAGTAATGCAAATATACTTTTGTTAGTACAACCATATTATTGGGCTTTAACTAGAAACTTTATATATTTAGGAGGGATACTTATGACAAAAATTAAAAATATGAAAGGATTTTCTTATCCTACACCAACAGGTGTCTCCTCTGTAGTTGGAGATTTACCATGGCATTTTGGAACAGAACATTTAGGTATTATATACAGAACTGACCCGAAATCAATAAAAAAATTTCTTCCAGAACCTCTTAAACCTGGTGAAAATCCAGATTTAGTATTTGTAGAATTCGGTAAATGGTATTCTTTATGGGATAATGAACTTGATATGCCTTACATTAATCCTGAAAGAACTGTCTATAATGAAACTGTAATTTGGGTAGGGAGTTCTTATAAAGGTGAAGAAGGGAAAACTTGCATCCAGACATGGGTTGATAAGGATTTTTCTTTAGCCCGTGGAATGTATATGGGGTTTAATAAGAGATTAGGAGAAACCTATAAGACAAATTACTTTTCCGAAAATCCTAAAATGTCTGAATTAGGAGTAGGGTCCAAATTAAGGGGATGGACTACATCACATGGGGAAAGGCTTATGGAAGGTACTCTTGAAGTAACAGAAAAAATTGAATATAACGAATTGCCAGATCTCATAAATAAACCATTGTATAACATCCGATATTTTCCCAGTATTGAAAAAGGAGCTCCACCTTCAGTCTGTGAACTAGTTACACTTAATATGGAAAATTTCCAAAAAGGAGATGTCTGGAAGGGAAAAGGAACATTTGAAATGTATTCAGCAAGTTTTGAAGAATATATAAAACTGGCTCCCAGAGAAATAGTCGGGGCTTATTATTATACGAATGGCTGTACAATTACTGGTGGAAAAGTACTTCACAACTGGGTATAAGTGTTTAAAAGTGCAGTTGTTATTACTCAGACAAAAAGAATTAGAAAAGAAACAAGTAAAGGAGAGGCGTTTATGACTATTAATAGGAGAATAGAATCAAATTATAAGACTAATAGTTCAATTCAATTTCAGGTATTGTCAGATGATCAGTGTGAAGAAATATTGCTATCTGCATTTGAAGTTTTGGAAAGAACAGGTGTGGAAATTCACTCTGAAAAGGCTCTTGAATTACTAAGAGATAGTGGTTGCAGAATAGAAGATAAAAGAGTTCGGATTCCCTCTTATTTACTGAAAAAAGCCTTAAACACAGCCCCTTCCAGGGTAGTTTTATGTGACAGGCAGGGAAACAGAAAGTTGTTTTTAGAAGGGAACAAGAGTTATTTTGGACCTGGCCTTACAAATCCTAATTTCATTGATTTGGATACTAATGAAAGAAGAAAAGTTACCAAACAGGATATAGCAAATACAGCGAGAGTATGTGATAAATTACCCAATATTGATTTCGTTATGTCACTGGCAGGTCTGGATAAATTAGCTGATGTTAATGAGGTTCATGCAATGTTGCAAAATACAACTAAACCTATAGTTAGCTGGGGTGTAGATGCTGAAGGTTGTAAAGATACTGTTGATATGTGTGCTGCAGTAGCTGGGGGACTAAAGAATTTACAGCAGAATCCTTTTATTGCTTTTTATTCAGGTGATCCTGTTTCACCTTTAAATCATCCCCAGGACTCGCTGGAAAAATTACTATTTTTGACCGGAAAGAATATACCTGTAATTTACCCTGCCGGGATGTTATTGGGTGGAACTGCACCTGTTACAATAGCTGGAGCAATAGTTCAGGGATTGGCTGATAATTTAGTAGCACTTCTTTTAAGTCAACTGAACCGTGAAGGTTCACCATTTATACTCGGGATAGGAATGGCATTGATGGATATGAAAACAAGTATTTCCAGCTATGGAGCTCCTGAACATAGTCTTGGGTATGCAGCAGGTGTTAATTTGGGTCATTATTTAAATTTACCAACTTTTGGTACTGCTGGGGTTACTGATTCTAAGATTCTTGATCAACAAGCAGCTATAGAAGCGACAGTGTCCTGTTATACATCTGCTTTAAGTGGGGCAAATTTAATTCACGATATTGGATTTATGGAAAGTGGTATGTCAGGATCATTGGAACATTTAATAATGGGAAATGAAATTATAGGTATGGTTAGAAGAATTGTAAGTGGTGTTGATGTAAATAAAGAAACATTAGCAGTTGAAGTAATTGATAAAGTAGGACCAGGCGGACATTTTTTGGCAAGTGAGCATACGAATAATCATTTTAAAAAAGAAACTTGGTTTCCCAGTGTCATGGACAGGCAGAATTACTCTAGCTGGAAGAGCAAGGGAGAAAAAACGATGAAACAACGGTTAAATGAAAAAGCAAGGAATATTTTGAATGAACATGAACCCAAATCTCTGTCCTCGGATAAGAAAAATAAAATAGATAAAATCTTAAAAAGAGCAGAGAAAAGAGTATCAAATTCATAAAATTATCTCTTACATGATAATTTTGATAAAATAAGATAAATAAATTTTATTTCTTCGTGCTGAATTAGGACGGTTTTTGTTTGCCCGGCATTGAGCATTAGTTCTATGATAAAAGTCATGAACTTGGGTTAGCAAAACCAAGCACTAACTTAACAGTATAGATATCTATTATGTGGCATAATCCGAAAAGTTTAAGGAAGGACTATTTTAAACTATATATGAACTAGAGTGGTTATTTTGCAATGGCGTTCGCTCATAAAGTGGTAAAATCGATAACTGCTTGGAAAAAAGAAAGCATAAATAGGTGAGATTTCATAAAGAATAACAAGATTTCATTAGAGTTGTAATCATCGATAAAAAAGCTTATTTTGAATCGATTGATAAGTTAGATTATGTGATTTTATCTATACTGAATCGAGAAGGGATAGTTAAAGCAAGAACGGGGTGAGAACTCCACTACATTTTTCCTAATGAGTTAATTAGAAGTAACAATTTATATCTTCAAAATAAGGTAATATTAGTGAATAAGTTGCGATGATAGCTTTTTTAAAGAACAGTGAGATATTACATTGCGAAGAAGATAATATAATACATATAATCGAGTATTACACCTGTTCTAAAAAACGCACATTAAACTTTGCAATTTTAATAATTAGATAAACATATAATAATTAAAAAGGATTTTTAAAGTAAAAATAGTTCATTTCTAAGGGAGGATTTATAATATGGCAAACTTTGAAAAAATGGCTGATGCCGTAATCAAGGGTAATCAGAACACAGTGATAGAATTAACTGAAAAGGCTGTCGATGAAGGGATTAAACCTAAAGAAATAATTGAAAAAGGTTTAATCAATGGTATGAATGTAGTAGGTAAGAGATTTAAAGCAGGGAATATGTTTGTACCAGAAGTTCTGATGTCAGCTAAAGCAATGAAGGCAGGTATGAATATTGTAAAACCACTTCTACTAGAACGAGAAATGTCTTCGGAAGGCAAAGTGCTTTTAGGAACCGTTTCAGGTGACTTACATGATATTGGTAAGAACTTAGTCGGGATGATGATGGAAAGTGGTGGCCTAGAAATAGTAAATCTAGGAACAGATATTTCTACCGAAGAGTTCGCTGCTAAAGTAAAAGAACACAATCCTGATGTACTGGGCATGAGTGCACTTTTAACAACCACCATGCTTTCCATGCGAGATACGATCGAAGTATTAGAAGAAGAAGGATTAAGAGATTCCGTGAAAGTTATGGTCGGTGGAGCACCTGTAACAAAAGAATTCGCAGATGAAATCGGAGCAGACGGTTGGGCACCTGATGCAGCTTCAGCCAAAGATTTAGCCTTTGAACTAATTAAAGGCTAAAAAACAAAAAAATATTGATATTAAAAGGGCTATAGTTAATTATAGCCCTTTATTTAAATCGTATCTTAATATTTTCAGACAAGCAAGATTCTACTTGATTATTTAAAAAACATAGCTATTTAATTTATTTAAAAACCAGCAACATCTCATTAAAGAGGATGAAACTATATATTATTTAATAGTATTTAAGGATAAAGTATTTTGATAAGATGTTGTTATACAAGGCATTATAGTTATTATTGAGCCTTAATAAGATATCTCGTGTTTATTTACAAATCGATAGGCTAGGGACTCAACTTCTCTCGGGCATGCCAGTTGTAAACCTTATCATATGAACAATGATAGGGTTTTTTTATTTCTCAGTTTATGGTTGTGCGATGACAGTTTAACCCGAGTCCGACAGTAAATAGGTACATTTCTCCTATTTCAAGATAATGATTGTTGATTTGACGGTAATCTTTATCTCAAAAATGCAATTTTACATAGGTACAATGCAATGTATTATTTATATGCCATAACAAATAAAACATGATATAATATAGATACTATGTACTTAAGACAAACTACCAGCAAACTTGCTGACGGAACTAAAGTTAAATATTTGCAGCTCTGCCACAATTACTGGGATAAAAAAGCTTAACACTCCAAGACGAAAGTTATCTACTCCTTTGGAAAGGAAGATAAAATAGATAAAGAGAATCCTTACAGAGCCTTGTTGAGAGCATCAATCCTGATCAGGCCAGATACAACCGGGCTGAAATAGGTAAATCAGCTGAATTTATCTTTTTGCTAGCCAAAAGGTATGGTGGTACCTATAGCCTTGATCAGCTCTGGCAACTACTTGAGCTGGATACAATTATAGGTAAACTGCTCAAAGAAAGAGATTTTTCAGTTGATATTGAACGCCTAATCTTTACCATGGTAGCTAATAGAGCCGTAGATCCCACCAGCAAACTAGCTATTGAAAACTAGGTAGATGATAATGTATTTATTCCGGGTCTTAACTTTGTAAAAGCTCACAATCTCTATCGGGCAATGGACTTTCTTTTAGAAAGCAAAGATAAACTTAAGGGACAGGTATATAATTCAGTCTTCCATCTTTTAAACTTAGAAGTTGATCTAATGTATTTTGATACCACCTCCACCTATTTTGAAGTACAGACTGATGAAATAGATGAAGAAACTTTAAGAAAATTAGGTTATTCCAAGGACAAAAGGCCAGATCTTCTTCAGGCAGTTATTGGTTTGACCGTGACTCGAGAAGGTATCCCGATTAAAAGCTGGGTTTGGCCCGGCAAAGTTTTCGATATGCGGTTGTACAGGAAGTAAAGGACGATTTTGTCGGCTGGATATTAGACCGTGTAATCTCGGTAATGGATCGTGGTTTTGCCTCAGATAGCAATATGAAGTACTCACAGAGAGCTGGTGTTCATTACATAGTTAGTGAAAAGTTACGTTTTGCTAAAAAAGAAGTACAAGAGGCAATAGCTCGTCCTGGGGGATACCAGAAGATAAAAGATAACTTACAAGTAAAAAAAGTTATCGTAGGTGATGGTCCTTCTCGCAAGAGATATATTTTAGCCTACAATCCAAAAGAGGCAAAAAGACAAAAAGAAAACCGAGACCAGATTATTTCTGATATCGAAGAGTAACTTAAAAGTTTAAAACAGTTATCTACTAAAGCCCACAAAAAAACAATATGTAATTTAAGATCACATAGAGTATATGGACGATATATTTGTTAGCTAAAAGATGGTCGTTTAAAACTTGAAAAAATACAGATTAGAGAAGATACAAGATATGATGGCAAATATCTTATTCTTACCTCAGATGATATGATGGAGGCCAGAAGATGTGGCCTTAGGTCACAAACAATTAGTTGATGTTGAAGATGCTTGTAGAGCCCTAAAACAGGATCTTTCAACAAGGCTGGTTTACCACCGACTTAAAGATAGAATTAAAGCTCATGTAATGCTTAACTGGTTGACTTTGCTATTTGTAAGAATCGCTGAAAATAAAACAAATATTAGTTGGAAGAAATTACGATATCAGTTAAACAAAATCTAGGTTGGAAAATTTATTTTTAATTCCGGAGAGGTCTTTCAGACCGCAAAGATAGACAACAAATAGCTTGATATCCTTAATATGCCAGGAATAGAAAGACCTCCCAAGTATCCAGACATCAAGCAAAATACCTAGTAACAGAGATTTTGAATGCAATATATGTGGTGATTGTTGGTATATCAACCTTTTCTACATATATTTTTGCCTATGAACTGTAGAACTCGGGCTAAACAAATTTAAGTTTAAATTAATTTTCCAAGGAAAATAGATTCGTTTGTTGAATATAGTTACTAATAGATCCCATCTATTTTTATATATATTTGATTATCCTA
>JAGXLO010000070.1 GCA_018334695.1 Candidatus Cloacimonadota bacterium | reverse complement strand
CAGAGCTGAATTAAAGTTATAAGTAAATTTTCCAAAAAGATCGTTATTTACAAAAAGAGTGGAATCGGACGTATAAAGTATATTTTGCGAATCGTAATAGTTATCTTCAAAAACCAATATTTCATTAGTAGTATTGAACTTTGATGGTATTTTATTCCTGGTAAGATTGTGATAGAAGTCATACTGAAATTTAAATGACATGGTGCTGGAGGCATTACTAATATCAAAGATTTCTATATGAGAATTTACATCGGCATTCGAAAAAGTAGCTGGTTTTGTTTCGGAACCAAAGTGATAATTATGAAAACGGTTTGTGTCTGTAGGACTCCATTCACCGGCTTTTACGCGGAAGAATGCCTCATAAGGAGTGCCATAGGGGCGAAAAGAATTTAAATTTCCAATATCTTTGATTCCATCTGCTTCTACTAGCTTTACCCCCCGATTATTGTATTGAGAGTTAATACGATTGGCATCAAATCTATTATAAACTTTACCATCGCTAATTACGGTTTCTTCATAAATAATGTGATCATCCACATGCCAGATACAAAGTCCACCGTTGGTATTAGCTTTTTTAAAGTTATCCCAGGTGGGCAGCATAAAATCAAATTCATAATTTATCTCTTCCGTTTCTGGATCAGCGGGATACATGGGTACTCTGCCGCTAGCGTCTAATTTAAGTAGGGGAGCACCGTCACCGTTGAGGTCGGTTTGTCGATTTTCTAAGAGGTAGTATTCAGAATTATTTATTGGAATTTTTACAAATTGAGGATTTGAAGCATCAGGGATTTCTGCAGCATCAATATAGAGATTACCTTCAGTAGGAGAAGTAACTGTTATGCATTTTCCATGTTCTTCAAAGTATTCACCCCAGATAAGATTACGACTCCAGGCACTGGGCAGTGTTGGTAAAGCTCCTTCAATAGCAATGGTGTCGGGTTTTCCCATGGAGGAATCTATAGTTGTAACCATTGGTAATCCACCGCTATCCATTATATCCCAGTAACCTACAGCTGGAATGTTTAGTATTGTATTGTATAAATCTACAAATCCCAGGGAATGACCGAATTCATGAAATAGTTCAGAAGTAACAGAGCCAAATCCATATAAGATATTCTTATCTTTGTAGAAGTCCTGTGAGATTGTTTCAGGAGAAAAACCGGCTGATTTCACATAAGTAGAATCATTGTCTACAGCAACGGAGTCATCTTCAAGTTCTACGTACATGGCAGGTAGATCACATGGTGTGTCACCAAAAATATCGTGCTGCCAGTCAGATCCAGCGTGAATGATCATAATGTCTGTATATTCCGAGAAATTAATATCAGGTGTATTAGCAAAATTAGTAGTATCTGCAGTTTTGATTATATCTTTAAAGCTTTGGATTAAACGTTCAGTTTTAAAATCCCAGTCATCAGTATCCGGGAAATAATATGCCATTTTATTGGGAAGGTGATAAGCTGTATCTGCCTGGGTAGGGAAAATTCTAAAGTTGAAATTATCAAAGTTCAAAGCTCCCAAACTTGCGCTTTGATAATAATATTGCATTGCAGTTATGAGAGTATGAAAATAAGTTGAGTCGTGTGGGGGAGAACAGATAGTTCTAATCGAATCTAATTTTCCATCCAATTCTACTATATCGTAATTACCATAATCAAATTTGCCATTGCCTGTGGTTTTTGGATCATCATCCGGTATGAAATCTACCAATAAAAGGAGCAGATTCACATCGTAATTTTTACGCAAAATCTGAGTAGGATCTTGCTTTTTTCTACCGGCTTGCAATTTTTCCACAACAGAGTTAGGAAGCCTGTTAAGTTTTTGTAGATGCTTTGCCTGTTGTGATTGTTCCAATCTTTCGATATTTTCAGTAGTAGTTTTGGCAAATATTGAACTGCTGATCAATAGTAAAAGCGAAAGTAAAAGTAGAAGAGGATATTTATTGTTTTTTATCATATAATTAAAATTTAAATCCTAAAGAAAACGTTTTGTTATTATCAGTTAATTCGCCAGCAGGTTGGATAGCAAAATCAAAGGCAAGCTCTTTGCCTTCTGAAAATTCATACTGCAATCCTGCACCAAAGGACATACCTTGTATGTGTCCCTCTATATCATTAACGTAGCCTGCTCGTAACGAAATAAGGTCGTAATATGTATATTCTACACCATAGTTTTGGATGATTGATTTAAGCTGTTCACTGGACGAACCTTCACCAAAAGAAGTAAATATACCCTGGATCCATGAAACATCAGGGTCGGAATCTACCAGCATTTTGTTAAAATCAACCGAAGCAATAAGTTTATTATATTGTGAGTTAAATATTTTGTAAGAAAAACCGAGTTTAAGGTTGGTAGGCATGGGCTGTTTTTGGGTTGAGTTTTGATAGCTCATTTTTGGGCCGAAATTCTGGAGGTTAACGCCAAAGGAAAAATCGGGCACAATCAGGTCACGCTTGAGAGCACCTATATCCATGACCCAGGCGTAGCCAATACCTTCTGAATCCATAAATGTACCAGGAATAAGCGGAGCAAGTCTACTTATAACTACTTTGGCATTAGTTCCCAAGGTCCAGCCATGTCCTACATCAGAACCAAAGGCAAGACCAAGGGCTATTTCATCACTGGTAAATTTTTTGATTTCTTCACCCTGTTCATCAGTAGCGGTTTGTTCTCCGTATGTCATATAGGTTATATTAAAACCCAGAGTTCCGATACCTTCGAATTGTTGGGTATATCCCAGATATTCATAGTAAATATCATCGAAAATGTCGCCAAACCATTTTGAGTGCATAAGACCCAGGTCACTGCCGTTTATATGAGCAAGTCCACCGGGATTCCACCAACTGGTAAAAGCGTCATTAGCTACAGATACATATGAGTGCCCCATACCACCGGCACGAGAACCTGGCTCAATCAAAAGAAATATACATGTAGCCTCGGAAATAGCGTGTAAAGGTACAGCTGCTAAAATCAGAAACGAAATGAGTAATACTATTATTGATATTTTTATTTTATTCATAATAACTCCCTTGTTTAGTTTTGTTTTTGTTATAAAAAGATTTGTATTTATTGGATTGAATAAATTAATTTATTATTTTGTTTGCGGTTAGCAACTTGCAATACTCAAAAGCTCCTTAAAATATTGATGCCGAAGGTCGGACTCGAACCGACACGCCGTTTAAAGCGGCGCTGGATTTTGAATCCAGTGCGTCTGCCAATTTCGCCACTTCGGCTTTTTTCTGTTTATTCGTAATATATATCATATAAATCTAAAGTTTCTGATTTCTTATTTGTTTCCAACGAGTCGATAATAGCATTTTTATGTCCAGTTTTTCTGATAATTTTTTTTAATTCCGAGGCAAGTTCATCCTTTTTCTGTTCTGATTTAGCATTATGAATCATCAAATTATAGATTGAAATTACCTGTTGATAAAAACCTATTTCCTGATAGAGATTTGCCAATATTTTATAATAATTATTACGTTTGGATTGAGGTATATTTTCAATGAATACATTTAGCTTTTTTATGGCCTGGAGGCGATTTTCCTGCTCAACTAAGGCTTCTTCCATTAACAAAAAGGCAGCAGCTCTTAATTTTGAATTAGGAAATTTTTGCAAGAGATAAAAAGTAGTGTCTATGCATGATTCAAAATTATTTAGCTCATAATCTGTTTTCGCCAGTTTGAAATATATACTATCAGCAGAGAAGTAATATTTATAATTTTCCAATATTTTCTCCCACTGCATTCTTGCTTCCTCAAAATTTTCAACCTCCATGTAATAATTTGCTAATTTATAATTTAATTCTGGACTTTTGGCACTATGTGGGAATTTTTGAATAAAATTTTTATATATTTCAGTTGGTTTTTCGTATATTCCCAGATAGTAATTACAACGCTCTATTTGAAACAGTGCATTATCCTGGAGTCTTCCGGGTTCTGTGTAATAAACAAAATTCCAATAACAACGATTTGCAGTCTGATAGTCCTTTTTTTCAAAATACAGATCCCCACAATTCTTTAAGGAGATAATTGCATAATAATTCCAGTAGAATTTTTCATAAATATATTTGTAAACTTCGATTGCTTTCTCTTTTTGGTCTAAATAATTATAAGAATTGCCCAGTAAATAAAGTGCTACGGGAACAAGCGGATGTTTGTTATCAGTTTCTATGAATTTACTATAATAAATTGCCGATTTTTTATAATCTTGAGCTTCATAAAAGAGATTTGCCTGCAAAAAAAATGATAATGTATCCGTGATTATTTGGGTAGAATCTGAGGCTAAAAGCGAATCCGGTATTATTAATTGATTTTTAATATCAGCAAAAGCCGAGACTGATATTAGCAGAGTCAGTAATAATAAAACAAAAAAATATTTTTTCATACTTACTGTTCCAGATTCACAGACACGATTTTGGACACACCATCTTCTTCCATTGTGATACCATACAAGTAATCCACTGCCTCAATCGTTTTTTTATTATGTGTTATGATTATGAACTGAGTATCTTCGGCAAATTTATTGAGGAGTTTAAGAAAACGATTTATATTAGCATCATCCAGTGGTGCGTCAATTTCATCCAAGATGCAAAAAGGACTGGGTTTTACCAGGTAATTTGCAAAGAGGAAAGCAATAGCTGTAAGAGCCTTTTCACCGCGTGAGATCAAGTCAATATTACTAATATTTTTACCTTTTGGATTAGAATAAATCTCGATTTCAGAATTCAACGGCTCTGATGGGTCTTCCAGTTTTAGTTTTCCGGTTCCACCTTCGAATAATTTCTGATAAATTGATTTGAAATTCTTATTAATTTCCTTAAAGGTTTCCATAAACATTTTTTCTGCAGTATCGTTAAGTTTCTTTATAGCTTTTTTTAAATTTTCCTTTGATTCCAAAAGATCTTCTTGTTGTTCCTGAAGAAATTTGAAGCGTTTTTTCTTTTTCTCATAATCATCTATTGCAGCCAGGTTTATCGGACCCATATTGTCAAGTTTCTTTTCGTGCTTCTTAATTTGGCTGCGCAGTACGATTTCGTCTAGATCAAGATAATCTTCTTGTTCATCGTGAGTCAAATCGTGATGAAAACGAGATAAAACGTCTTCCTGAATATGTTCCATCTCCAGTTTTATTTCCTGAATCTTAAGTTCAGTGGAATTTTTGTTCTTATTAACCACATCTTTTTTAAATTCGAGCTCCTGAAGCTCCATTTTGAGCTTATTAAGCTTATTCCTGAGTGCATGATATTTATCATCATCTGTCGTGGTATCGGTTTCTGCTGTTTTTAATTTTTCCATAAGAAAATCCAGCTTTTCATCAGCTTCCTCTTTTTTCTGGCTCAAATTCTGAATATCTTCTTGCAGCGGCTCCAGAGAATTTTCTAGTTTTTCCAGCAATTGGGTATTGTCTTCATATTTCTGTTTGCCTTTGCTGATTGTCTTTTGGATGAAATCTTTATCTTTTTGTAGTTTGGCAATCTCAATATTGATCTCCTGTAATTCATTTTGCAATTTATTTCTCTTTTTCCGCGATATCTCGATTCTGTTTTTCACAATATCATACTGTTTTTTCTGTTCTGCTTTACTGTGATGTGGAAGGTTTTCGATTTCTTTATCCAGATTTTCAATATCACTTTCTACAATTTCTATCTGATCTTCTATGTCAAACAGTTTTTCTTCGTTCTCTTCTTTTAGTTTTGAGAAATTATCTAGTTGCATTCTAAGGTTAAGCAGCTTCCTTTCTCTCTGATCTGCGGCATTCTTCATATCATCTATCTTTTTTTCAACAGAAGCAAATTCTGCTTTATACTCACTTAAATTAGAACTAATATTTTCTTTTTTCTTCTGCAACTTATCAAGATTGTCTTGTTGATTTTTGATCTTTTCGGACAATTCTTTTATTTTTTTATTGCGACTTAATACACCCTGATTTTCTTCGCTTTCCCAGTTAGTTTCAATCCAGCCATAGCTGCTAAAAATTTCAGCTTGAGGTGTGATAAAAATAGATTCTGTTTTGGAATCCGCTTGTTGCAGGGTGTTCTCCAGAGCCGATTCTCTATCAGAGACTAGGTAGATATTATTAAAAATATATTGGCTTATCTGCTTATTATGAATATTAATTATCTCATTTACAGAGGTGGCTTTTTTAAAATCTTGTGAATTATGCTTAGCATCGGCAAAATGCTGGTCTTCGATTAATATGCGTGAATTTAGAGAATTGTCCTCCAGAATTTGTAGAGCGTGTTCTATATCTTCCTGTTTACAGATAGCTGCAGTTAAAAAAGTTTTAAGAGTGTTCTCCACAAGGTTAATATATTGTTCATCTACTTCCAGGTTTTGCACCAGAGAAGAAATTTTTTGCTCATGATTCTCAGAAAATTTCTCAATTAATTTTTTGGTTCCCTCCTGGTGACTGGAAAGATTTTTTTGCCATGCTACAAGTTGTTTCTTCTCATTTTCTAGGGATTTAATATCCAGTCGTTTTTCTTGAAATTTTTTATCTAATTGGTTAAACTCATTTTCCAGTTCGTTTATTTGTTTTTCCAATTTATCTTTTTTGTCTTTATAGTCTGCATGCTGTTTAGAATCTTTGTCTGTATCAGTATTTGTTTCTTCGATTAAACGCTCGAATTTATTACACTTTGTAGAATAATCCTCTACTTTTTCCTGTATATTTGTCTTTTCGTCCTGCAGGAATTCTTTGCGTGTTTCTAATTCAGATCTTTCTTGAAGCAGTGTGTTTCTTGCATTTTTGTATTCATTTATTTTACTCTCCAACTTTTCCAGGTCTGCATAAAGGTCAGAAATTTTATCATTCTCCTCTTGTAAGTTTTGTTGTAATTCTTCTTTTTTCTCTTTACTTTCTTTTAGTTTTTTCTTTGCCAGTTTTAGGTTTTCTTTTTCATTAGACAATATTTCACTGGAGCTGGTTTTTTCTGATTTTAGCTCTTTGATGCGCAGTTTGTTTTGTTCCAGATTCTGTTTTCTGTTCTCAATTTTTTCATGTATTACAAGTTTTCTTTTTTCTACTTCATTGACTTGTTTTTCCAGCTCTCTTCTGTTATTCTGTTTTTTACTCAAAGTTTTCTCAACTTCCAGCAGATTTTGTTCTTTTTCGTTATATTTATCGGTGGTGGCTGATATTTCTTTTGTCAGATTAGTCATTTGCTCTTCCATCTGTACAAATTCTTCCTTAAGTGGATTTAATTTTTTCTGGAAACGGAAATATTTGATACCGGAAAGTTTAATTTTTGCTTTATTAATTTTTTTCTTCAGGTTTTTGTAACGCTTGGCTTTACCCACCTGATGCCGTAGAGAATAAACTTGATGCTTTACTTCTCCGATTATATCTTGTAGTCTAACCAGGTCTTTTTCAACCGAGCCCAGTTTGTTTTCACAGCGGCGTTTACTTTTATTGTATTTCATAATACCGGCTGCTTCCTCAATGAGATAACGTTTTGAACCAGATTTTTCGTCAAGTAGCTCATCTATCATCTTAAGTTCCATGAAAGAATAGGTTCTTCTGCCCATTCCCGTATCATAAAACAGATTTAGTATATCTTTTAGCCGACAATCCTGACCATTTATGTAGTAATCACTCTGACCATCACGGGTAACTTTTCTTGTAATTACTACTTCTTCTGCATCCAGCGGTATTACTTTTTTATCATTATCCAGAGTGATGGAAACCTCACTAAAACTGTGAGCATTTCTTCTCTCTGATCCGTTAAAAATAACATCACTCATGGTTTGACCACGTAGTTTACGAGCGTTTTGTTCACCCAAAACCCAGTGGATGGCATCGGAAATATTAGTTTTACCACAGCCGTTTGGGCCTACGATACCTGTAAGTCCATCGGCAAAGCTGAATTTTGTTGTATCAACAAATGATTTAAAACCATTCAATTCTAGTTTTGCTAGTTTCAAAATAACTCCTTTATATTAGAACTCAGTCCGTCCGAATTTTTAGAAACATAAAAATTTATGTCAAATCTTATCAAGCTTATTTTTTAAAAACCCGTTTCCAGACCAAAGTGAATAGTACCTTCCAGCGGGTTTGTCCATTTACCATTTTGATATCCAAGCCCGTAATCGGTTTTTAGCACACCTAGCCTGGTTTTCACTCTAAAACCTATCCCCATCCCTGCCAAAGCATCATAAGTAGTGGAATGGCAATAATCCAAAAAGGCAAATAACCGTGAATCCCGAGACAGCAGATAGCGGTATTCTCCTGTGAATACAGTGTATCTCTGAGCACGAAATTGATTGTTGGCAAAGCCTCGCAGATTTTCATAGCCTCCAAAATCAAACAAATCATAAGTTGTAAGGGAGTCGTTATACGAGAATAATGAGTGGTGAGAAGCCTGTAGAAAGAAGTTTGTTTGAGACCATACAGGAATGATGTATTGCAAGTTCCCAAAGATTTCGTGACGGTAGCTGTGCTTGTTTTTCCAGACAATATCGTAGGATCCTGATATGCTGTAGCCCTGTGTGGGGTTAATAGGATGAGATATATTTTCGTATAGCAGATGGACGCCAACCCCATTTCTGTCTGTACTTAGAGTGTCCAGAAGTGAATTTGAGAGCAAGTAGGAAATACCGATCTCATTATAATTTGGTAAGTAATAGTTCAGACCAATCTTAACGTCCGTTTTTACAAACATCGTGTCAACATTTTTTCTTTTTAGGGAAAGGGTGGCAGATGTCTGTGAGTCTAAAAGATATGGTTCACGATAAGATAAATCTATTTTGTAGGATTTATTTTTTAGTTTTTCCCAGAGCAAATGAACTGCACGGTCTGTGCCGAAAATATTCATAAAATTAAAATCGATAAATCCTGTAAGACGTTCATTAAATGATTCTTCCTCGTCCGATGAAAGTCCCAGAACTCCCCTAAAATCATTCATACTTTTTTCTTTTATTGTAAGAAGTAGATTGCGCGAATCAAGCGGCGTGAAAGAAGCCGCAGTAATATATTTTTTGCGTAAAATATTTCGTCTGGCTTGTTTTATTTTATCCTGTTTGTAAATTTCATTTTCTTTAAAATTCAACATTAGCCTGAGTGTCTTGTCTCTGGTAACCTTATTGCCTTCAAAAACAATATTGGAAATTCGCATTAGGTCATTTTCTTGAATCTTGATAAAAATGGCAAGGGAGTCTTGCTGTAAGTTCAGCCCGTCAATTGAAATTTCGCAGAAAGGATATCCTTTGTTAGCATAAGCCTCAGAAATTGTGGCGATATCATTATTTATTCTTGCCGGAGAAAAAATCTGTCCCCTTTTGGTTGTTATCATCGCGCTCAACTTTTCATTAGAAAAATAACTATTACCCTGAAAATTGATCTCTGATATTTGTAATCTTTTACCTTCTTCAATATTGATTATTATTTCTACAGAGCTTTTTTGTTGTGAAGGAGAAACTTGAGGCGATTTGATCTTGGTAAAATAGTACCCGTTTTCTTTATACAATTGCAGCAGATTGTCCAAGCTACTATTTAACTTTTTGTAGGAAAAAGTGTCTCCAGTTCGTAATTTTAGTACGTCAAGAAGTTCCTCGGAATTAAATTTATTGTTGCCGTTAAATGAGATACTGGCGATGTTTAATTCATCAGCCAATAATACATTTACTATTGACAGGAATATAGTGATAAATGCCAGTATATATCTAATTTTTTGGGACAAAAATTCTGTTTTTTTAGAATTAATTAGTTTAAATAAACGATACAATTTAATAAATACTGGATAGGAGTTTATTTACCATCTCCATAAAACAGTAAAGGTGAATTTCTTTTTGCTTTCTGCGTTAACGTCCACAACAAATTTGACGGTATTAGCATCTTCTTTGGAATATTTATGTTCTGTATCGATAATTTGCCAATTACCACCCAGTGTTTTGATGACTTCCACGGTAACATCTTCTTTTTTCTGATTTCTTAATTCAATTTCGTATTTTTCTTTTCTGCTTTTAGTGGTTGGACGCTCCTGAGAAAGAGTGGTAAATTCAGCCTTGATATCAAACGCCTTGCCAATTTGTAATTCAAGCTCTTCATTTCTGGGAGTGTGTTCAATATTGTCTTCTCCAATAAATTCAGAATTGCCGTCTTCATCATCCTTGAAAACTCTTATTTTTCCTTTGGGAAGCGGAATACCAAGACCGGCTGACTCTTTATTTACAAAAGTTACAAGTACATCCACTTTTCCCTTACTATTACAATTGTAATGGAATGTTTTTTTTATATCTACATCGGTAGGATCAAATAATGTTAGCTGTTTTTGCTGATTGTTTTTTATATCCAATTTTCTTTGCTTAACTGTATAAAGATGATATTCGAAGAATTCTTTTTCTTCAACTGGCGGTCCACCTTTGCTAGCCATAGCTACATCCATCTGCTCTCGATATCTGGGATATTTTGGTTCTGCCAGGTTTATTTCACCAGCCATGAGTTTTAAACTTACATCTTCATAGGATTTTCCGGAATTATTATCCAGGGAGATCCAGGATGAAAGATTTAGGCTTTTATCATCAGGGGTGAGAACTGCAACATACTGAGCATTCCAGGAAATATTGCGGGTTATATAACTTAATTCTGTTTCACAATTGCCATCTTGACCGGAATATAATTCCCAGTTAAGGGTAGGTTTGGTGTAAAAATCTTCAGGCATTTTAAGCAATTGAATATTTTGCACTTCTGATCTGTTAATAATTTCAATACCTTTATCGGACTGAATTACTATTGCATTACTATCGCTGGATTTTAGGGTTCCTGTAAAAAGGTCTCCCTGTTTGGTTGCTACTGAGATTTTCTTATCAATATATTTTTGCAGGATTTTGCTAGAACTAACTAGGTCGTATTCATAATTTTGCAGATTTATGTATAATTCATCGGATTTATCTACAGGGCGCAGATGAACAGAGGTAGGCTGGATAGCAGAGGGAATATTGGCAAAACTGTAAGTATTGATACCTCGTTCCAGTTGTAAAGATATATTGGTTTTTACTGTTGCCAGGTTCTGATTGTACACGGTCATTGTAGTTCGAGCTACAACAAAAGAATAAATCAAAATAAAAATTATTGATATTAAGATTATTTTTGAAAATGTTTTCATAATTTCTCCCATTTTATTCACTTAAAATTGTTTGTATTTGCGATGCGATCATATCCACGGCAATAACGTTAAAACCGCCTTTAGGAATTATCATATCAGCATATTTTTTGGATGGTTCTACAAACTGCAGATGCATGGGGCGAACTGTTTTGTGATACTGTTTATCCACAGATTCAAAAGTTCTACCCCGCAGGTTCATATCCCGTTTAAGGCGGCGTAAAATTCTGATATCAGGAGGGGTATCAACATAAAGATTGATGTCGAATGTTTTTCGCAGCTCTTCAAAGGCAAAGGCAAGTATACCTTCCATAATTATAACTTTGTAGGGAGCAACAGTTATTGTGTTCTCTTCCCGCAGGTGTGTTTTGTAATTATATTGTGGAACCTCAATAGAATTTCCCTTTTTTAAAAGTTGCAGATGTTTGAGTAACAATTCCACATCAAAAGCATCTGGATGGTCAAAGTTAACTTTTGCTCTTTCTTCTGGTTTCATATCGGGATGAGATTTGTAATATGAGTCCATTTTGATAACAGTAATATTGGGGTCATTTAATTTATTTATAATTTCGTTGGCAAGCGTAGTTTTTCCTGAGGCTGAACCTCCGGCAATTCCTATAATAAGATTATCTTCCATATTTGTCTCCAAAAGTTTTCAATAAAAAAAATTTTTACTTACTTTAATGTCAAATTATTCAAACACAATTGTACATTACAGAATAGATTTGAGCATTAACTCTAATATAAAAATAATGAAAATTTTGACAAATATTTATTTTTATTAGATATTCATAATTCCTCTGAAGGAAGTTTATTCAATTCTTACGAATGAATTTCCTGGACTTAAAGCCTTTTTTTTAGGCTATTTCA
>JAGXLO010000170.1 GCA_018334695.1 Candidatus Cloacimonadota bacterium | reverse complement strand
GAGCTATATAGCGGTTCAAATATTTTATTTAGCTTATCTGTTTCAATACCGTGTCCGGTATCAGAAATGACTATTCTACATTCACCGATATCCAATTTTTCTGTTTCAATATCTATTCTGCCCTCCATTTCAATAGCATCAAGTGCATTACTGAGCAAATTGTTCAAGCAAATATTCAGTTGTGTTTTATCTCCAATTATGTATAAAGGTTCAGAAGTAGGCAAATAATTTATTTTTACCCCTGAGGGGATTTTTATATTATGGACGAATTCTTGTATAACTGACTTTATATCTAATTTCTTTAAAGAAGGCTCTTCTTTCTTGGTTAGTCTATTTAAAGAATCAATAACTTCTACCGACCTTTTTACTGCACCATGAATCTTTTTTATATGTTTTTTTATTTTCTCGTCACTGTAATTCTGCATTTCCAGATTCACGACAGAACTATCTATAGTAGCCAGAGGGTTCCTTATCTCATGCGATATTCCACCGGCCAATTCACCCAGAGTGGCAAGTCTTTGTTTTTCAATTAATTCTTTTTGTGTTTCTTCCAATATTTTTGTTCTCTCTGTAATTATATCTTCAAGATTGTTGCGATATTTTTTCAATTCCAGCTCAACTTCTTTACGTTTTGTAATATCCTGTTCTGTTGCCTGCATCATATACGGTTTGTCCTCATTGTCGAAAATGATCAATCCAATTGTATTTATATACCTGATTGTACCGTTATCAAAGCGTATGATTCTATATTCACAGGAATATTTACCACTTTCCATGGCTTTATCTACATTCTTTTTAACCAACTCTCTATCCTGGGGATGCACATGTTTGAGAAATTGTTTATAGGTAGGTACCCCTTTTTTGGGATCCCAGCCATGGATTTCGTACAGTTGCTCAGACCAAAAAATTTCTCCAGTTTGAAAATTCCATTCAAAATTTCCCATACCGGCTATTGTTTGAGCATTTTGCAATTTTTTTTCACTTTCTCTTAATTCATCTTCTATGATTTTCCTTCTAAGTATATCCTTTTTAAGTTCTACTGTTTTTTCTTCAACTTTTGCTTCCAGCTCCAAATTAGCTTCCTTTACTTTTTTTCTTTCCTTATTCAACAAATGCCTAAAATAAAATTTTTTTCTTGTATAATATTCCAGGGCATATCCTCCAAACATTCCCAAAATATTTGCACTTATAAGAAAGAAAATATTCACATATCCATTTTTGGGATCTAACCCAGGGTAATAAATAACGGAGAGAATATAGGCAATAAGAATCAACCAACATGAGATAGTAGACCAGATAAATCGCAACCGTATTAACATATAACCATAGATGAAAACTAAGATTATACCTGTATAATATGAACTCCTGGCCAATTGGTTTGGTATGGTCGTCATGACAACAATACCGAGTCCTGCAACAACTGTTGCAATTGAAGCTCCAGACTGCCACCATTTATAAAAATTTTTTGTGAAAGAACAAAAAAATATGACTAGAATAACCGGACAAACAAAGAGGAAGCGTATAATCATTAATTCTGTTAGAAACTCCGGCAGAACTGCCATATCCAGGAAAAAGAAAGTAGTGTAATAAAAAATTCCCAGTATAAATGATATTCTCAATAACCAAATCGAAGTTGAGAAATAATCTTCTCTGAATTTATTTTCCAGCTCACCTTCAAAGCTTAAGGTAAGAGGATTAAATTTCATTTTGGGGTAAGGCTCTTTTACTTGAGATTTAGCTTTTCTGAATAAATTTATAAAATGTTTAATTATATAAAATGTTTTGGAAGACATGATTTTTTATTTTAAAAAGGTCAAAGTATTACATATTCATTTTTTAAATATTGTACAATAAATAGAGACAGCTTGTGATTAATACTGTTATTAAAATTGATAGTAGTTACTCCTTCTTATGTAGTGGGTAAAACAATTTTAAATTTTGTTCCTTTACCCGGATTTGATTCTACTTTTAACTTACCATTATGTAACTCAATAATTTGCTTTACGAGTGAGAGCCCAAAACCGAGTCCGCTTGACTTGGTGCTGTATAAAGGTTCGAATATTTGTTTTAATTCATTATCTTCAATTCCTTTTCCGGTATCTCGAATAATGATTTTACATTTTTCAGATTTCAACAGTTCCAGTTTAATGTCTATTGCTCCTTCATCCTCTATGGCTTCTTCCGCATTTTTGATTATATTCTTAAGAGCCAAGGAAAGTTGGACTTCGTCTCCGTTTATAAATATTTCTCTTTCGGGTAAATTTAAATCCAGTTCTATTTTGTCAGAGATTCCCGTTTCAGCGCTTATCTCCTGCAAGAGTTTATTGATGTTTAACTTAGTTTTTTCAGGTTTTTGAATTTTGGACAATCGTCTTAAAGAATCGATGATCTCATCCGCTTTCTTTATGGATGTGCGAATTCTCTCCATGTGTTTTAGCAACTTTTCATCCTTATAATCCTGATATTGAAGATAAACTAAGGAACTGTCTATCACTGCCAGGGGATTCTTTATCTCATGGGCAAGGCCACCGGCAAATTTGCCCAGAGTTGCCAGTTTCTCCCTCTGCATTAATTGCTTTTGAGTCTCCTTTAATTCCTCTGTTCTCTCCTCCACTAGCTCTTCCAGATGTTCCCGATATTTCTGCAATTCTTCTTCTGCTTGTTTGCGTTGTGTAATATCCAAAAAAATGGAATGAACCTGATAGGCTTCATCCTTTCCCTTTTTAAACTGTGGGATACAGTTTACAATAATCCAGGTATAACCATTTTTTTGAGGATTATATATTCCCTGGACAAAATTTTCGACTTTTTCTCCTGTTTTAAGAGCAATCATAGCCGGATGTTTTTCCCCAGGTAACTTATTTTTATTTTCATCAACCGCTTTCCAGCTAGGATCCATTGATGTTCTGCCTTTCATCTGATCCTGTGTTAATCCCAATATTCGCTCTGCCGCGGGATTGGCAGATATGATTTCACCTTTAGCATTTTGATACACCACACCTTGTTCCATAGTTTCAAATAGTTTTCGATATTTCTTCTCACTTTTAATTACTTCTTTCTCTGCACTCTGGCGTTCTTTGATCTCTTGATCCAATTCATCTCGTGAAACAGTGACTTCTCTTAGATTTTCTGTCATCTCGTTGAACTTTTTAGCCAGATGTCCTATCTCATCTTCTCTATCAATATCAAGCTTGTAATTGAGCTCTCCCTTACCGATTATTTTCACACCCTTTATTAATTTCTTCAGTGGAGAAGAGATGGAGTGAGATATAATGATTGCCAGAATGATACTAATTAATATTAGGATAGCAGAAACAGCTATAACCTTTTTTCTTAATGAAAACACCGGTTCCAATATTTCTTCTACAGAGTGCTCAACTAATAAGATCCAGGACAAACCCTCAAAATCACCATAAC
>JAGXLO010000069.1 GCA_018334695.1 Candidatus Cloacimonadota bacterium | reverse complement strand
GGGATGTTTCCTGTATTTATGGTTTGGGGGTTCCGGAAGAATATCGGGAAGCTCTTATTGATGTAAAAGTTGGTGATGAGATAGAGAGGGACAAACTGCTACGTCAATTAATCGAGATTTACTACTCTAGAAATGATTACGAATTTGAACGTGGCTGCTTTCGGGTGAAAGGGGATGTGGTGGAAGTATATCCCGCCTATCTGGAAAATTCTATACGTATAGTATTTGATTTTGATGAAATAAGAGATTTGTATAGAATAAATCCACTCACAGGTGAGATCCTGGAAAAATTGGACAAATATTCCATCTATCCCGCACGTCACTTTATTACTTCACCAGAAAATTTGGAAAGGGCACTCGGAAGTATCAAAAATGAGATGGAAGAACGAGTGGAATGGTTTAAGTCACGGGAAAAATGGATAGAAGCACAAAGAATTAAACAGAGGACAAGTTTTGACTTGGAGATGCTGAGAGAAGTAGGGTATGTTTCCGGTATTGAGAATTATTCCAGACACTTATCCGGCAGAAAACCAGGACAGCGACCTTCCTGTCTGTTAGACTATTTTCCTGATGATTATTTGATCGTAATTGATGAATCTCATGTCACAATTCCCCAGCTGCGAGCCATGTACGGAGGTGATTATTCCCGTAAAAAAAATCTGGTTGATAACGGATTTAGACTGCCTTCTGCATATGATAATCGACCGTTAAAATTCGATGAATTCGAGCAGTTGGTTAATCAGGCGATCTACATGTCAGCCACTCCCTCGGAGTATGAAGTAGAAAAATCAGATGGAGTTGTGGTAGAACAGATTGTGCGCCCCACTGGATTGATCGACCCACAAATAAAACTAAAACCAGCAGAATATCAGGTTGATGATTTATTGGAACAAATTCGTAAAAAAGTAGAAGACAAGCAGCGAGTACTTGTTACTACTTTAACTAAAAAGATGGCAGAAGACCTTACTGATTATGTTACTGAGTTAGATATTTCTGCAAAGTACCTTCATAGTGAGGTTCATACTGTGCAGCGCACCCAGATTATTAGAGAATTAAGGACAGGCGATATAGATGTTTTGATTGGAGTAAATCTGTTGCGAGAGGGTCTGGACTTGCCGGAAGTCGGTTTGGTGGCGATTCTGGATGCCGATAAAGCCGGTTTCCTCCGCTCGCGTAAAGCACTTATACAAACAGCGGGCAGAGCAGCTCGTAATATTGAAGGCAGTGTGATTTTTTATGCAGATGAAACTTCTACAGCCATGAAGAAGGCTATTGATGAAACCAATCGCAGGCGAGAGATACAGATGGAATATAATATCGAGAATAACATTACCCCTAAATCAATTCATAAAACTATTGACAACATTATGCAGTCAACTTCTGTTGCAGACCAGCAGCAAGCTAAAGATGAACAAAAAGAAGAAAAATTTGATTTTGAAAAGTATGTTAATATTAAAGACAGTGAAGAAGCAATAAAATTACTAAGAAAAGAGATGAATCGTTTGGCAAAGCAACTGCGTTTTGAAGAAGCAGCAGAAATTCGGGACAGAATTGTAGAATTAAAAGAGATGTAATACGGAGGATATTAATGAAGGAAAGAGTTACAGATGCGGAAATAATCGATCAAGATGAAAAGAAATTTGATCTCACCCTAAGACCCAAAAAATTATCTGAATTTGTGGGACAGGATAAATTGAAGGAGATTCTGTCAATCACGATAGAGGCTGCCAAACAAAGGGGCGAAGCTATAGACCACGTGCTTTTTTATGGTCCACCCGGATTGGGTAAGACCACATTAGCTAATATTATTGCAAACGAGCTGGCGGTGGAGCTTAATACCAGTTCCGGACCGGCAGTGGAGAAACCGGGCGATCTTGCCGGGATTCTTACAAATTTGAATGAAAGAGACGTATTTTTTGTAGATGAAATACATAGATTAAATCATGTAGTGGAAGAATATCTTTATCCTGCTATAGAGGACTTTAGGCTCGAGATTGTTATTGATCAGGGGCCAAGTGCGCGGACTTTAAAATTAAATTTGGAACCTTTTACTTTAGTGGGAGCCACTACAAGAGCCGGTTTAATTACTTCACCCCTAAGAAGTAGATTTGGGCTGATTCTACATCTGGATTACTATTCTACGGGGGAGATAAAGAAGATAGTTTTACGTTCAGCCGATCTGCTAGAGGTAGAAATCGATGATGAAGGGGCTTTTGAAATTGCTCGCCGTTCCCGCGGAACACCTCGTATTGCCAATAGACTCCTGCGTCGGGTAAGAGATTATACTCAAATAAAAGGAGATGGCGATATTAACAAAAAAATAGCAAAAGCCGCCCTTAAGATGCTGGAAGTGGATGAAATGGGATTGGATGAGATGGATAAAAAATTGATTACCACAATAATAAATTATTACGATGGTGGTCCTGTAGGTCTAAAAACTATATCTATGGCAATCGGCGAAGATCAAGGAACTATAGAAGAAATATACGAACCCTATCTTTTACAAAAAGGCTTCCTCAAAAGGACACAAAAAGGACGAGAAATTACAGAAAGAGCTTATAAACACTTTAAGATAGATCCAAAGAAAAATTCCTCAAAGGATTTATTTGAAAAGTAAATGCTTAGCTGTTTAATTTTGTAATAATTAAAACACCAACAATGTCGTGACTAAATTCAATCGGCGAAAAAATTATTTCAGCTTTTCCGCCTTCCAGCAAAGTATCCGGTATAGTATATAAATCTTGTTCTTCGTATATATCTCTGAAAGCACTATCAAAATTTTTATTCATCTTCATGCGATAATTATACCCAACTATACTGTTTGCTCTGGGTTTTCCATAAACTATAGTGCCTGATGAATCTGCATACTGAATTGAGTAAATCTCCGGATTCTTCTCGTAGATCTGGCTTACAATTGCCTCTACTTTCTCTTGCTGGTTATTTATAATAGATTTTATCAAAGTGTCTCTTACAGAATAACTACGAATACTTGCCAGCAGAAAAGAGCGATCATTTTGTTGTTTTTTCTTAGGTGGAAGATAACGATAAATTACTGTCCGGAATTTTTGATTATAGACCTTAGAAGCTTCCCAGCAAAATAGTGAATTTATGTATTCTCCATTTTTTTGGTAATCTCTGACGGAATATGACACATCATTTTGGCTAATTTTACTTAGCAGATGCTGAAAATTGTGAACAGCCATTTTTCCTTCCAGCTCATAGAACATCTCACCAATCATGTTAGTTTTTTCAGAAAATACTATTTTACTATCTGAGTCAATAATCACGAGGTTATATGGTCGGGGAAAGTATATTTGGGATAAATCTTGAAAAAATTGGTAGGAATTAAATCTCAGAGCCAGAAATTTTTCTTGTTCCTGCAATGGATTAAAAATCCACATATGTTTATAATTAGAAGAGAAATAAATTTTGGCAGGATTATTAATATTAAGTTTTGAGGTTATCTGAGAATTTTGTAATAGTTGTTCAAGGGTGGAGTTGGGGTGATTTTGGGGGAATTTCTTTAGTATCTTTGTGGTTTCGTCCAGTAGAAAAATAGCACTTAGAGAATTATACTGTTTTTGCAAATCTGCATATTTTACTGGAAATTGTTCAGTATTGTGGATGATATTATTGATTTGAGACTTAATCTGAAGAGAGATTTTATGTACATTTTTTTGCTGAACTTTTAGCTGGTTAGAATTTATTTTGGAGTCACAACTAAGGATAAGCGCAACAGCAATAATTGCTAAACAGACTCCGATAAGATTTCTTTTAATCATATATTATACTGTAAATCAGTTTTGTTTTTATGTCAATGATTATCCCCGATTGTTCTCATTATCTCAGTAGCAGCCTCTTCAATAGATTTGGATGTAACTTCTACCACATTCCAGTTATTCCTATTATATAAATTTATGGCAGCTTTCATCTCTTTCTGTATATAATGAAGATCAATGTAATCTTTTAGTTTAATTTGAGCATATTTTTGCGAACGCACTTCTCTGATTTTTTTTAATCTAAGGGGAGTTACATACAGGCCGATTACTTTTTTATTATCAATTTCCATCAATTGGGATGGAAGTTCAACTCCATAAATATAGGGAATGTTTGATACTCGAAAATTTCTGTATGCCAGATAAATACTTATGGGAGTTTTCGAAGTTCTACTTGGTCCTACAATAACAATTTCGGCATCAGATAAATTCTCTATATGTTTGCCGTCGTCGTGTTTTACCGCATAATCTATGCAATCGATCCTTTTGTAATATTCCTGATTTAAATTTCTGAATAAACCGGGAACTGCCATGGGCGAAATTTCCAGATAATCCGTAAGCCGCGTCAGGATTGGTCCCAATACATCAATCGTGGGAACAGCACTATTCTTCCCTTCTTTTTCAATTTTCTGCCTTAATTCCTTGGAAACAAAGGTGTAAGCCACAATACCGTTCACTTCTCGTGCTTCATCTATCACTCTATCCACATCATTTTCTGTAGTTACATAACGCACTTTGTGTAAATTTATGCTTGTTTCTTTAAACTGAGACAATGCCGCTTTTACCACTATTTCACAAGTAGATGCAGTTGCGTCGGATACGACAAAAATATGCCTTCTCCTACCATTGCTTCCTTTTTTTTGTACTTCGTACATCTCAACTCCTGCTTTGTTTGTATTTACACCATTTTGCCATAAAACATTTCTGGCAATTCGGTTTTCTCTGACAATTTAACTTGGCAAATTTTACAATAAGGGCATGGAACTCATTAAAAAGTTCCTGGCTTTGGGGCAGGCTCTCCGTAAAATAATCTTGAGCTTTTACATAGGATATATTTTTGGATAAATACCCCAATCTGTAAAAAACTCTCTTTGTATAATTATCAATTACAAACATTGGTTTATGGAAGGCATAAAGTAGAATAGAATCTGCAGTTTCGTTGCCTACACCATTAATTCCCAATAGATCTTGTCTCATATCTGCCAGAGGTTTTGATTTAAATTTTATTATTGGATTTTTCATAAAATATGAGGCGATTCTTTTTAGCCTTTTAGCTTTTTGGTTGTAATAACCTGTAGAGTAAACCAACTTAGCAAGTTTTTGTATTTCGACGTTGTTTAATTCTCCAAAATCACATAAATTTTCTTTTTTTAAATTTCTAATTGCCTTTTCAACATTATTCCAGCTTGTATTCTGAGTTAGAATAGCGCCGATAATAATTTCTTCTTCAGAATCTCCCGGCCACCAATTTTGTGGTCCTAGTTCCTTAAATAGTTTATCATATACTTTTTTTAGCGACATCAAATATCTTACAGTATCTGTTTTAGGTTATTCAGAGCTTCTATGTATCCTCTAACGCCCAAGCCAGCAATAACTTTTTCGCAGGCGAGACCGGTTAATGAATTTCTTCTAAATTCTTCCCGATGATATATGTCGGAAAGGTGAACTTCAATAGCAGGAACTCTGATAGATTTTAGGCAGTCGTAGATAGCAATACTGGTGTGAGAATAAGCAGCTGGATTGATAACAACTCCGTCAGCCCATTCAGCATTTTTCTGAATAAAATTTATGATTTCACCTTCTGAATTATTCTGGAAGAATCTGCCTTCCCAGCCTTGTTCGGCAAGCCAATCATAAATAATGGCGGTAAGGTCAGCCAGGCTCTCCTCTCCGTAGATTGCCATCTCTTTTCTACCCAAAAAATTCAGATTAGGGCCGTTAACTATCAAAATTTTCTTTCCCATATAACTAGCTCCTAGATAAATATTTTAAAATATATCTTATTCGATAAGATGAAATTAAGTGTCAAGTTATGAAACATTCTTTGTTTAAAACCCCAATTCAGACAATTCGCTTTTCTTTGCCAAAACTTTACGTGCTTTACTGCCTTCACTGCCTCCAACTATACCAGCTTCTTCCATCTGATTTATAAGCCGTCCTGCTCTGGCGTAGCCGATTCTGAATCTTCTTTGTAGCATGGAAACAGAAGCATATTGTTTTTTTACAACAATTTTAACTGCCTCCGGAAAGAGTTCGTCATCATAATCCACATTCAGTTGTTCCTTTTTGTCAGAGGGTAATGAAATATCAAGTTCGGGTTTTTCGTATTTAGAAAGATTTTTTACAACTTTTTTTACTTCCTTGGTAGATATAAACGAACCATGCACGCGCACAGGCGGTTTTTTGCCTAAGGGGGAAAATAACATATCACCGGCGCCCAGCAATTTCTCGGCTCCGTTTATATCGAGAACTGTTCTGGAATCTGTTTTTGAATATACCTGAAATGAAATACGAGAGGGAAAGTTAGCTTTTATCATACCATTAACTACGTCTACGGAGGGTCTTTGGGTAGCGAAAACAAGATAGATACCAACCGCACGGGCCATACCGGATAATCTGCGCAGTGGTTTTTCTATATCTTTTGCCAGGCTCTGCATGAGGTCAGCCAGCTCATCCACAATAACTATAATAAAGGGCAGTTTGTCTAATTCTTCCTCTTCTTCTTGCGGTTCAAACTCCTCCAGCATATTATGATAATCAGTTATATTTCGTACATTGTGTTTAGCAAAAACATCATAGCGGCGCTCCATCTCCTTTACTGCCCAGCGCAAAAGATAAAGTACATCTTTAGGATCGGTGATAACTTCTTTGATCAAATGTGGTATTTTTTCATAGATTGAGAGTTCAATTTTTTTGGGATCAAAGAGGATAAAACGCACCTGTTCCGGCTTGGCACGACAGAGAATGGAAGTGATGATGGCATTTAAACAAACACTTTTGCCAGAACCTGTAAGTCCGGCTATAAGTAGGTGACGTAAATTTTTCAGATCAGTAACAAAGGGCTTACCTGTGATGCTTTTGCCCAGTGCGATCATGGTTGGGGATTTGCTTTTTTTCATCTCGGATGAATCCAGAACATCACGTAGTCTAATAATTGTGGAATTATCATTGGGAACTTCGAATCCAATGGTACTTTTACCCGGAATAGGAGCCACTATTCTTATTTTTTCTGCTTTTAGTGCCAGGGCAATATCATTGGATAAATTTGCTATTTTGCTTATTTTAATTCCCGGCGCAGGTCTTACTTCGTACTGAGTTATTATCGGACCCACATTCACATTGGTAACTTCTCCTTCCACACCAAATTCATTGAGCTTGGATATCAATATTTCACTATTTTCTTGTATTTTCTCTTTTTTCTGGGATAGCTCCTTATCCGAGAGCTGGTCTGAAGATTTTAAAATTTTTGTACAGTCCGGAAAAACATAATCACCACTGTCGGTAGTGGGAAAGACTGTACTTTCTCCACCCCCCTTGCTTTCCTCTTCCTCAAAAATTTCTTGCTGTTTTTTTGTGGTGGTTTTCTTCTTTTTTTTATCTTCTTCCAGATACGAGATGGAGGGCTTTTTGGTTTTTTGGGATTTCCTGGACTTCTTTTTCTTTTTTGGTTTTGTCTTTAATAGCTGCCATAATTTTTCAAAGAAAATCCTAAGGTTATCCAGACCTATCAGGAATAATGCCGAGCCCAGAAACGCCACTCCAAAGATTATGGCAGAGCCCAGTGAACTGAATACGGGAAAAAACACTTTTTGTACGATGAATTTAAATACAATGCCTGATTCGACACCTTCGGAAAGGAAAAAATTACCACCAACGGAAACATAGAATAAGTTGGCAAAAAAGATTAATAGCAGAACAACAAGAATCTTGTTTGAAACTTTATACAATTTTTTTGTAAAGAGTGTTATTATACCGGATATAAAAAGATAGGCTGCCAGGACCAAACTGAATAATTTGCTAAAAAGATAGATAAATCCATAGGATAAAAAGGCACCAAAGGGTCCAATCATATTGGAAAGATATTCCGGAAATTGGAGCGTGATAATTTTATAAATTCCAAGGTTGGAATTTTGTAGAGTTACTATGTCATCGGGCGAAAATGAAACTAATGAGAAAAATAATAAGAGCCCCAGAGCCATAAATAAAAGTCCCAGAACAATCTTTGCGGATGTTTCTTTCTTTTCTGTTTTATCCTTTTTCTTTCTTGTCATTTAATTGCCTTTTTGCGTCAATTATGTCTTATTTTGATAACATCGCCGTCACGAACAACATACTGTTTTCCTTCCAGGTAGAGCTTACCATTATTTTTTAGAGCATTTATAGAGCCATATTCTTTAAGGTCAGAAATTCTGAATCTTTCTGCTCTTATGAAGCCCCGAGCTAGATCGGTATGAACTTTGTCTGCCGCCTGTAAGGCTGTACTGCTTTTTCTTATCGCCCAGGCGCGGACTTCATCATCACCAACCGTGAAAAATGTTATCAAACCTAAGGTGTCGTAGGATACTCTTGTCAATTTATTTATAGCTGAATCATTAATCCCGTATTCTACCATAAACATCTGTCTTTCTTCTTCTTCCAGTTCATTTAGTTCTAGCTCAAATTTTCCGGCTATTTCTACACATGTCAATTCATTAGGCATTTCTTTTGTTATACTTTCCTCACTGGCAAAATTATCTACGGATTCATTTATAATTATCATAACCGGTTTTTGGGTAAGGAACTGGAAGGAATTAAGGATTTTCTGCTCTTCCTTATTAAAATCCATCTGTCGCAACGGTTTACTTGCATTTAACCGTTCATGGCATTTTCTCATCAACTTAAGTTCAAAATCCAGATCAGCAGAAGTTACACCTCTTTTATTCTGTTTTTTGATAGTGTTTATCCTATTCTCACATACAGAAAGGTCGGAGAATAAAAGTTCATTATTGATTATTTCTAGTTCAGATACAGAATCTGTCTGTTTACCCGGCAGTTCAAAATTACGTAGCACAAAGGCAAGGGCGTCAACGGTCTTGAGGTCTGATAAATATTTGCTGGAAAAGAGTTCTCCCTTTTTATCGTCTTCGCTTAATCCCATAAAATCTATATATTCGATAGCAGAATAGATTGTCTTTTGGGGTTGAAATATTTCGCTGAGATATTGTAGCCTCTCATCAAAGACTTTGATAGTGGCAATATTGGGTTTTTCCTTCTGGGAGATATAATCTTTTATCTTTGCATCACTCCCGGTTACTGCATTAAAGATGGTAGTTTTGCCACTTTTAGGTAATCCAAGAAGTCCAATCTTAACCATGTCTAGCTTTATCCTTTTCAATAATTATTACTATCTCATTTTTTGTAAAGAAGTTGTCAAGTTTATGAAATTTTGCAGTAATAAGGCAAATAATTAAAAAATAAAAACCTGCTAAAATTAATTAACAGGCAAAATATGATAAAAAAGTAACTCTGGTAAATCAAAATAATTTTTAAATAATTACTTAAATTCAGACAAAACCAATAATACTGTAGCAAACAGGACAACACTTTTCATGATTTTCCTGTACTGAAGAAATAGTTGTCGAATATAAATTAATTGCTTATATATGTAAGCTCTGATTGCTTTTAACATTTGTTAGTATTCAATCTTGTTTTTGATATCTGACCAAAATATTTTTTTCTGGGACTGTAGAATTTTGCTAATATCTTTTACTTTTCCTTTGCCGGAATCCAGATAAGTAGTTATTTTATAATACATCTTTTCATAATCTTCTCCGGCAAAATCGTGTGTATAATTAGCAGTAGTGGTATAATCCAACACTATGAACTGGTCTTCTTCATAAGGTTGTTCATTATAGAGAATAAAATAGCCGTCCGCAGTAATAGGTTGACCGATGCTGGTTGTGTCTACAGGTTCCCATGAAATCACAGCATTGGATTCATACATGGAGATCTCTACATCCTTGGGAGGCGTGGGAGGCAGATAATTAAATACTTCAGTAGCGATTACCTTAAATTTAGTATTATTGTCAGATTCATAAGTTTGTCCTGTCATAAGAGGTTGGGAGAAATAAAAACCTATAGCATGAGTTTTATCCAATATTTTCATTTTTATATGTATAAATTGAGTTGGGTTGGTAGGAACTAAATTTCCATTAGACGGGGTATTGTCAAAATCATACGTGGAAGTTATTGCTACTCGTGAGGGGGTATTGTCAGCAACATTAGCTATAGAATATTTTGGTAAACCACTAATTTCACCTTGCAATAAAGTTCCTTTATCGACATCAATACTACTATTAGAATAAACACTAGAGCCAAAAAAAAGTGTATTATAATTTATGTAAATATTGGAATCACCCAGGCGTTTCCCGGTGGTGTCTGCTTGAAGCATAACATCGAATTCCAGCCAACCATCTATAACAGCCATATTATCAAATGTAAAAGTAATGGTTGTTGAGTCTTCTTTTGTTATAGCAGCAGGTGCTTGGGTAGAAGCTAAAATTAGGAGAACAAAAATTAGCATAAATATTTTCTTCATTTTATATTTCTCCTGTGTCTCGTATTTTTCATTTCAAATTATTTTTTATTTCAAATTTAATGCAAGCTTTTTAAAATATTATTTGTGCATAAAATATATAATTTCTTTTTGCTTTGGTAAAAATCTGACGAGGTGGAATCTTTTTATTTCTTATGCGGAAGTCCGCTTTAACCTCTTTGCGGTGTGTTTTAATACTAAATAACATATTGCCAGCTTTTGCCCCGATTCGCTATGCTATCGGGATTAATCCGACTTTTCCCAAAGTTGTGAAGTCTCATTGAAGGAGACTCACCGATAAATCGGCATTGTAAACTTCGTCGCATAGCTCATCAGAGTGACAGTGTATTTTTTAGGATGGTTGATTTTTTTTATCTTTAGTTATCTTTTATTTTCCCAAACTTGTCCGCCCACTGGCTGATTCACCTTTCTCTTTTCACTTTTTTATACTCGTTACTCCTCACGCGTCACTCGTCACTTTTTTCTTTATTTTTCCCCATTAACCTCGTTTATATTAATTTTATCTGAAATTGAAATTTTTGAAAAATTGTTCTGTTTTTTGGAGTGTTTTGACTACGTCAAAACAGTGTTGACACAGTCAACACACTCCATATTATTTTCCGTACCATTGTGAATGGTTCCCACTGCTTTCAACCATTTGGAAAGTATTTATTTTTTCTTTTGACTTCTTTTTTCCATCTTTACACTAAATCCTGACTCCTGCCCCCTTGATCTCTGTCATACAGTCAAATATTCTCACAGTCTCATAGTCATTCTTTCCTTGCGTCTTTCTGCCTTGGCGGTTTCTTTTGACATTTTTTAACATATTGTCAGCTTCCGGGAGACTCACCGATAAATCGGCATTGTAAACTTCTTCACTACGTTCATCAGAGTGACAATGTTTTTTTAGGATTAGAATATTTTTTTACCTTTTATCTTTAATCTTTTATCTTTTTTTTCCTCACTATTCACCTTTCCCTTTTCCTTTTCCTTTTTTTACACTCGTTACTCCTCACTCGTCACTCGTCACTTTTTTCAAAAATCCTGTATACTCTTCTTCTAACTACTACCTACTTCTCACTTCGTACTTTTTTCTTGTAATTTTGTAGCGAAATATTTTATTCTTAGCTCAACATATTTTTTGGCATTAGGCATTGAGTGCATATATTTCTTGACACAGATAGTTAGTGATAAAATTTTTGTCGAACACAAGTCGCGGGGTGGAGCAGTTTGGTAGCTCGTCAGGCTCATAACCTGAAGGTCGTAGGTTCGAATCCTGCCCCCGCTACCTTTTATTTAAGGGCGACGTAGCTCAGTTGGTTAGAGCATCGGAATCATAATCCGGGTGTCCGGGGTTCGAATCCCTGCGTCGCTACCATTACAATTAATCTAATTATCCAAAAATAAATAAGTGCGCCAGTAGCTCAGCCGGATAGAGCAACGGCCTTCTAAGCCGTAGGCCAGAGGTTCGAATCCTCTCTGGCGTATCATGCTCTTTTTAGTAAAAAGCCCCGACTGTAAAATGCCGGGGTTATCTTTTTCATCTCAAAATTTTTATATTTTTTACAAATCTATTTTCAGTACTCCTTTTTTATTCCCAGAATTAAAATTAACTAAAAAAGGTTTTATCACTACTCCGATTTTATTACACTAAATA
>JAGXLO010000169.1 GCA_018334695.1 Candidatus Cloacimonadota bacterium | reverse complement strand
ATAATTTAATACTATAGGAATTTACTTTTTTGACTATATATATTACAAATATTAGCAATATAAACAAATTATATATTATTGATTTATCCTAAATAAATTATGTTAAAAGGGATTGGAGAATCTTTTTTTAATAGTAATTATGAATGAACAAACAACAAAGAATAGATAAGCAGACATTCAAACAAATATTTAGTGAACATTATCCTCGTTATAAGGACGAAGATATAGAGGAAGTTGTACACAAGATGTTAAACTGTGCTGAAAAAGAAAATGGATATACCACATATAAATGTATGAAATGTGGTGAAGGGAAAATACTTCCATTTATCTGTAAATCTTTCTTTTGTTTATCCTGTGTTAAAATTAAATTAGAAGAATGGTTAGTTAAAGCAGAAGGGAAGGAAAAAAACAACAATGATAAAAATTATTAAAAATAACCTCAAATCATTTTTATTTTCTTTTCTTGCTGGTAGTATCTTTTTGTCTTTATTATTAGTGTTCCAAGAAATATATGCAGGACATAAAATTATTTTTCGTCCTTTCTTTTTTATTATTCCAATAATATATGGAGGACTTACTGCAAGTATTATCTATTATTTTTATAAAAAGCAAGCAAAAGGATCAGAACAAAAATTACAGCAGGAAAAAGAAAAACTAAGAACCACCTTGGATTCTATAGGTGATGCAGTTATTTCCACAGATATAGAGGGTAGGATTGTTCGCATAAATCCAGTTGCTGAAGGATTAGCTGGGTGGGATAGGGAAGATGCCATTGGTAAACCTATACAGAAAGTCTTTAATATTGTTAATGCAAAAACAAGAAAGAAAGTTGAGAATCCAGTAGATAAAGTTTTAGAAGAAGGTAAAATAGTGGGATTAGCTAATCATACAGTATTAATAGCAAAAGATGGAAGTGAATATCAAATAGCTGATTCTGCTGCTCCTATTAAAGATGATGAAGAAGATATTACAGGAGTTGTGTTAGTATTTAGAGATGTGACTGAAAAATATAAAATACAGGAAAAACTAAAACAAAATGAAGAACGATTAAAACTGGCTATGGACGCTGGAGAGCATGGTTTCTGGGATTGGGATCTAGATACAGATGAAGTATATTTTAGCCCTCAATATTATAAGATTCTAGGTTATGAACCTGGTGAATTACCAATGACTAAAGAAACCTGGATTAATTTAATGCATCCTGAAGATAGAAAAACTGTAGTACCCAAAATAGATAAATATGTTAAAAATGCTGAACCCTATGAAGAAGAATTTCGTCTAAAATCTAAGGATGGGAGCTATAAATGGATTTCAGGTAAAGGTAAAAGTTTTGAGATTGATGAAGATGGAACTTCACACAGAGCTATTGGCACACATGAAGATATAACGGAGAGAAAAGAGGTAAAGAAAGAACTGTTGACGGAAAAAAAACTTTTTAATTCCATAATGTCCCTGACACCAGATTTGGTCTATTTCAAGGATGACCAGCACCTCTTCTGGCGGATAAATCAGGCATATACCAATCTGTTTGGCCTGGATAAGGAAGAAATGTTCGGCAAGACAACCGAGGACTTTTGGCCTGAAGCTGAGGAAGTAATGAAGGACGAAAGAAAGGCCCTTAATGGAGAACCAGTAGTGGATCGGGAAAGGGAGGTTACTTTGCCTAACGGAGAGAAACGCTGGTATTCCATCCACAAGTTTCCTCGCTGGGACGCAGACGGTAACGTAATAGGATTTCTGGGAATGGACAGAGATATTACCGAACGTAAACAAAAGGAAAAACAAATACAAAATCAAAAACAAAGATTAACAAATATAATTGAAGGAGCTGATATAGGTACCTGGGAATGGAATGTGCAAACAGGAGAAACTATATTTAATGAAAAATGGGCTGAAATGTTAGGTTATACTCTGGAAGAGATTTTGCCTACTACTGTCGAAACATGGGAAAAATATATACACCCCGATGATTTAGAAAGAGCAAAAAAAATGTTAGATAAACACTTTAATGAAGAAATTAATCAATACAAGATGGAAATTAGAATGAGACATAAAGATAGCCACTGGGTCTGGATTCAAGAACAAGGAAAAGTAATAACCTGGACTGAAGATGATAAGCCCGAATGGGTATATGGTACTCACCAGAATATCACCGAACGTAAAAAAGCGGAGAAAGCATTGAAAGAGAGTGAAAAAAGGTACAAAGCTATCTTTGAGAATACTGGTACTTCTACTTTGATTATAGAAAAGGATAAGACCATCTCTATGGTTAATAGAGAATTTGAAGAATTATCTGGCTATACTAAAGAAGAGGTCGCGGGCAATATGAAATGGACTGATTTTGTCGTTCTAGAAGATTTCGAAAGGATGAGAAAGTATCATAAAGCCAGAAGAAAAAAAGGAGAAACCGCTCCTACTAGATACGAATTTGGGTTTATAGGTAGAGATAAAGAAAAACATTATATTCTTCTTGATATAGATATGATACCAGGTACAAGTAAAAGTGTAGCTTCTTTGCTGGATATCACCGAACGGAAAAAAGCAAAAGAGCAATTACAATACAAAACCTTCCATGATGAACTGACTGGATTATACAACAGAGCCTACTTTAATGAAGAAATAAAACGCTATGATAATAAAAGGCAGTTACCCTTAAGCATTATTATGGGTGATGTTAACGGACTAAAAATAGTTAATGATACTTTTGGACACAATGAAGGTGATAAACTTTTAAAAAGAATTGCTCAAATAATTGAAAACTCCTGCCGACAGGAGGACTTAGTAGCTCGCATTGGAGGAGATGAGTTTGTAGTATTATTGCCTCAGACTTCTAAAAGAGAAGCAGAAGAGATTTATGCAAGGATAAAAGATACCTGTCAGAAAAATGAGGAAGGTTCAATTAATTCCAGTATTGCCCTGGGATGTGCAACTAAAAAGGAAATAACTGTAGATTTTAAGACACTATTGAAAAAAGCAGAAGATAAAATGTATCAAAATAAAGTACATGAAAGTGCAAGTGTTCATAATACAATTCTTGATTCATTAGAAATAATGCTGAGAGAGACAACTAATGAGACCTTAGAACACAGTCAACGGCTTAAGGATTTGGCTATAGATTTAGGAAAGAAATTGGACTTATCGCAACATGAGTTAGATGTTTTAGCATCATTAGCAAACTTACATGACCTGGGCAAAATAACTATTTCTGAAGACATCCTGCAGAAACCAGGTTCCTTGAATTCTAAAGAGTGGGAAGAGATTAAAAGACACCCAGAGATAGGTTATAAAATAGCCAGTTCTTCTCCTAAATTAAATGAGATAGCTGAAGGTATCCTGTGCCATCATGAACGCTGGGATGGTGATGGCTACCCTCAGGGACTTGCAGGTGAGGAGACACCTTTATTGGCTCGTATTATTAGTATTGTTGATGCCTATGATGTAATGACTAATGGTAGACCTTATAAAGAACCCATGAGCAAAGAAGAAGCCTTAGAAGAATTAAAGAGGTGTGCT
>JAGXLO010000068.1 GCA_018334695.1 Candidatus Cloacimonadota bacterium | reverse complement strand
TATGATCGGTCATCGATGTCTTTTTATACCCGGAGGATATTTCCCTTTTTAAACTAATATATCGTAACCAAGCAAATAATTTCCAACTACCGTTAGTACTTTCCGTGTTAGTTCTTCTTTTCTGTTAAAATGATATATTTACAACATTAATAATATATATTATGAATTAATATTTTAAAAAATTAAAATATTAAGATTTGGAAAAATATAAAATTATATGAGTACTAATTATGAAAAATATTAAGCCTGAAATTAAAATGAAGATAATAAGTTTGTCAAAATGTTTTTGGTATTGGAATAGTTTTTATTCTTTTTATTCAACTATATTAGAAATACCCAAAAGGAAGTTAGAAATTAGAATACCAAAAAATTCTAATAATAAGTATACAGCAACTGAAAAAATACTAGATAATCTTGAAAGAATGGGAGAAAATAATAAAATTAAAGAAAAAATATCTAACTTTTATAAACTGAATGAACCCTTTGATAAAAATGATAACCCACGATATATAGAAGCACAGAAGGAATTAAAAGAATTTAAGAATATAGTGGGAAAAGACGTAGTGGAAGATGAAATTAAGAAGAGAGAATTCAAAAACAAATTAGAAGAACAAAAGCAGAAAGATTTAATGGAACAAGAAAGAAGAAAAAAATTAGAAGAAATAAAGAATAAATTTTATGAATATACAAAAGTCGATAGTATTAAGGAAAAACAAAATAGAGGATATTGGCTTGAAGAATATTTTTATAAATTATTAGAACTGGAAAATATTGAACATAGTAAACCATATAAAACAAAAACGGAACAAGTCGATGGTCATTTTAAATTCAAATCATTTGACTATTTGGTGGAAATTAGATGGAGAAAAGAACAGGTAAAACAGAAAGATATTTCTATATTTGAGGGCAAAATTGACAGTAAAGGTCAGAGTACTAGAGGTTTTATGTTATCTATTTCAGGTTTCGATCAAAGTGCCATTATGGCTGCAGAAAGGAAAAACCCCAAATTGATATTTATGGATGGGAACGAATTAAATAATATTTTAGAAAGAATAACTACATTTTATGATATATTTTGTCAAAAAGAACACATTTTGGTAAAATACGGTAAGGTCTATAAAAAATAAAGTGATTAGAATAAACCAATTTTTAAAAGATTAAACTTTGTTTGCTTCAAAAATTTAATATTTACCATATAATAATTGACAGAGAAACGTCATTCAATAAATGTAAAATGAAAGTAGGATAAGTCATGCAGAAAATAAAATTATGAATAATGGATTTCGAGAATAATTGAACATATCTCCAGGTTTAATTATATCTGATCTTATAAAAATTTGGTATCTTAATATGAAAAAATTTGAATTCAATAATATAATTCTTTTTTCTTCGCAAGTTCAAAGCTAATGCAAAAGACTGCATCAAAAAAAATGGAGTTCAACTTTTATTGAAAATCTTTACATAAATAATCAAAGGATAGCACGTGAAAAATTTATTAGCAAAAGGCACCAGGTGTCTTATTGTGCAGTCAAAATTTTCTGCATTTAGTTTTTGGAATTACATTGATATATGTAAGCTGGTAGGAGCAAAATATCCAGCAGCGCCCCTCGGTCTAATGACAGTAGCGGCGTTGTTACCACAGCAGTGGGAATTTAAATTTGTTGATGCCAATGTAGAACTTTTATTGAATGAGCACTTCGAGTGGGCGGATATTGTTTGTACCGGAGGTATGCTGCCGCAGCAACAAAGTATCTTTTCTATCATTGATAAAGCACATCGATACGGTTGTCCGGTTGTTGTGGGAGGTCCTGACCCCTCATCTCAACCTAATTTGTATCAATCGGCAGATTACCTGGTACAGAATGAGGGGGAGATAACCATACCAATGTTCATACAAGATTTGGAAAAAGGCTGCAAAAGCGGTGAATACAAGACAGATGAAAAGGCAGATATGACTAAGGCGGTAGTTCCCAGGTTTGATTTAATACAATTTAAAGATTATATCCAGGTTGGGATACAGTATTCTCGTGGCTGTCCCTATAATTGTGAGTTTTGTGATATTATTGAACTTTATGGCAGGAAATCTCGGACGAAAACTCCCGAGCAAATAATTAAAGAGCTCCAAACTCTTTATGATCTTGGCTATCGGGGTCATATTGATTTTGTTGATGATAACTTTATTGGAAACAAAAACAATGTTAGAAAAGTCCTACCCGCTATCAGAGATTGGTCTGAAGCAAACAATTATCCTTTTTATTTTTCGACTGAAGCTTCATTAAATCTGGCAGATGATGAAAATCTTCTGCAAATGATGAAAGATGTGGATTTTAGATTCGTCTTCATAGGCATTGAGACACCGGAAGATGAAATATTAAAATTAACAAACAAAAACACCAATGTAAACATACCTATTGGAAAAGCAGTAAATAAGATTTATTCTTATGGTATGATTGTCAATGCAGGTTTCATTATCGGTTTTGACAAGGAAACTGACCAAACCGCTGAGAAAATGATTAAATGTATTCAAGATTCGGGGATATGCATGGCAATGCTTGGAATGCTGTACGCATTACCTAACACACAATTAACAAGACGCTTGAAAAGAGAAGGGAGGTTGTTTAATGACAGTTCAACACTCAGGCTGACCAATCCTGAAATAGATCAAACGTCGAGTGGGTTAAACTTTATAACTTCAAGATCCAGGTTAGATGTTTTGAATGATTATATCCGTGTTATAAAATACATATATGATCCAAAGCGTTATTTTGAAAGAGTAACATATACTGGACTTCATTTAAAACCTGTTTATAAGTATAGACCGGGAATTGCAAGAATTTTAAAGACCGTAAAGGCATTTATAAAGGTTTGTATAAAAATGGGATTTAAGAAGACAACCGGATGGTTCTATTGGAAAACGTTTTTTACAGTTATTTTCAAAAATCCGAAGGCAACTGAAGCGACCGTTAATCTGGCTGCAATGTTTATCCACTTTCATAAGCAGTCTAAATTTATTGATGATCTTACAAACAAAGAGATTAGAAGTATCGAGAGCTGTGGAGAGGATAAATTCAATCAATTAATGTTTCAAAAAAGATAGCAATTCTAAAACCTGCAAGGAATCAATATAGCCAATGGTAAACCGATAGTTTGTATGGGTTGCTACTTTGCATTAATCACTTGGTTCGATGACGGAATTCTCATAAAACCAGGATTTGAGTTAATTCTCGCCAGAGAATTGACTTAAGAACCGCGATTTAAAAAGAGTTTGTATTTGGTGACATTGTTTTTGTAATTATTATAACCTCTCATTAACCCCATGCTTCAGCTTGGGGTATTATAGTGTAACATAAAAATCATAGTCCCTTCAGGGACTTTTTTATTCTAATAAATCCAGCAGGATTTGAGTTAATTTTCGCCAGAAAATTGACTTAAAACCGACATTATCGAGCATAATTCTACTTATGTATATAGACCGAAAAGTAAAACTTAAAAAATGCTTATAGGTAACATAAAGTCTATTTAAATCCGCAACTCCCCTTCATGCGTGGGGAAGTCGCGTATTTACTGAATACGGGAGTTCGTCAGAGCTTTGCGAGCACGGACTTCCGCATGGAAGAGACTGGGAAAATGTGAGACAAGTGAGATGGGAAAAGGGAGATGAGGATGCAGGATTCTAAGGACAGAGGACGGAAGACGGAAGACAATTCTGAACTCTGATCCTAATATAAGTTCTTCATTAACCCCATGCTTCAGCTTGTGGTATTATAGTGTAACATAAAAATCATAGTCCCTTCAGGGACTTCCTACATTTTAAAAAAAAATAACTGCTCACGGATTTACACGGAAAAAGAATGAATTTGGATAAAAGTTAAACATTTGGAGCTACCGATTCTTTAGGTTATTCATCCCAAAAAAGAAAACACTACCCCGAAAGGGGTATAACAGTAATAGCTGTGGGTGCAACCCGCAGTTCTATATTAAAAACTAAGAACTACCCCGAAGGGGTTGAATCATTGTTTGTTTCATTCAATTTACCGGCGAGAGACTCGCCGACTCCAAATTACTTTACCTGAGCCGCCATTAACCACTCCGTGACGGACTGTTAATTGCTTCAGAAACAATTTCCTTGTTCTTAACTCCACCGTCATTTCATTCCTGTGAAGTCAAGTCCAAGGGTAAATATTATTTTTTTGGGCAACTTATTCTGCTGTCAGCGTTTTACCATTTAATTATATCAAAAAATTTACACTAAGAGTGAGATGTCTCACCAACTCCAAAACAACTTTTACTAGAGCAGTTACGGACTACTCCGGGGCAGAGGTGAGGAAAAAAAGGTTAAAGTTGAGCCTAGCGAAATCCCGATTTTATAAATATTTCATATCTACTTTTTTCTTGACAAAAATTACTGTCTGTCATCATCTGACATATGTCAGATATTTACTTACATAAAAAATAAGAAAATTAAAATAAAGGACAAATATTAATGCCGTTTTTAGAACCATTACTTGGATCAACTAATTCCGAAAGGGTGCTTATGTTCATCCTGGCGAGGGATGAAGGTTATACACGTCAAATTGCTAGATTCTTTGATGCAGATCCTGATTCAATACAGAAACAACTTACAAGAATGGAGGCTGCAGGTATTCTAGTTAGCAAATCAGCCGGCAGAACTATTCTATATCAGTTTAATCCAAGATATCCATTCTTACCTGAGCTTAAAAATCTATTGGAAAAAGCTTTAGAATTCTATCCGGATAAGGAACGTGAGAGACTGCTTATGAATCGGCGTAGACCGAGAAAAAAGGATAAACCTCTTTGAAACCTATCAGTGAGATGACCCAAGGGGAGTTAGCTGCTTTCATTGATACTCACCTTCGAGATAAAGGAATACAATTTATCCTCTCCGGAGGCGCTTGTGTTGCAATTTATAGTAAACATCAATATGTTTCTAAAGATTTGGATTTTATCGCACAATTTTCCTTTGACCAAAAAAAAATCGAATCAGCTATGAAAGAAATCTGTTTTATTAAAACCGGGAGATACTATAGTCACCCGAATACCCCTTATTATATTGATTTTATTTCTGGTCCTCCTAGTGTTGGACGGGAAACTATTCTTAAAGTAAATGAACTTTCATTTAAGACAGGGATTCTCAGGATACTATCTCCCACTGATGCAGTAAAAGATAGGTTGGCTGCTTTTTACCACTGGGGAGATAGGCAAAGTCTTAATCAAGCTATATTAGTAGCAGTTTCCAATAAAATTGACCTTAAAAAAGTGAAGGAATGGTCCTTGCGAGAAGGGAAAAAAGAAAAATTCGATGAATTTAAGCGTAGACTTGAATAATATTATATATAATCTAATGCATGTGACTACTACAGCCTGAGCCTGGCGGATATGAAACGACTGTGAGACTATGAAAAAAAAGGATGCAGGGATCAGGATGCTGGATTCTGAGAACAGAGGACGGAAGACGGAGGACAATTCTGATCCTAATATAAGTTCATCATTAACCCCATGCTTCAGCTTGGGAATTTTAGTGAAACATACTTGTGATATTTTCTTTAGGGACTCTTCTACCTTCATTTTTTCTTTGCTTGCCCTGTGGAATCCGAAAAGTCGGTGTGCAAAGCACAATTCCACGGGGCTTGCCCAAAGAAAAAACGTAAGCAAAAAAGAAAGGGCACCCTAACCTAACGTTTTCATATTTTATTGCTTCATTGAAATTAAAAATTGTTATCGTCCGCACTCCCCGATACGCTTCGCTATCGGGATTAGTTCCCGAAAATCACTTCGGGATTAGTTCGCCTTGCTCCGACAAGTCGAAGAGACTCACTTAATCCAACAGCCCATTTTAATCACTTCGTTCTAAAATGGTGTTTCACTGAAGGCGGACACTCGTGCTTGAAACAGCACTCAAACAGAACAATTTTTTAAAAATTTAAATTTCAGATAAAATTCATGAAAACAAGGTTGATGGGAAGTATAGAAAAAAATTAAACCGCCAAGGTGGGAAGACGCGAGGAAGAATGACTGTGAGACTGTGTGACTGTAGGAAAAGAGGATTCAGGATTTAGAGGTCAGGATTCAGGGAAGAAAAGATAAAAGAATACGCCAGTCCTAAAAAACATTGTCACTCTGATGAGTTCAGCGAAGAAGTTTACAATACCGCTTTATCGTTAGCGGAGCTATTTTATTGCAGTTCTAAACTCCTCCCGATAATCGGTACGAGGAAGTCGAGTCCTGCAAAGAATACGGGAGTTTGCCGGAGCCTCGCGAGAGCGGACTTCCGTATGGAAGAGAGAAAAAAATATCTAGCAACGAACGCTAGCGAACAAAAACGAACAAGAGAATTTAAATTACCAAAAATACATTCCCCGAAGGGGATAAATTAATTAGCATAGGGTTCTCTACCCTATGTTCATAGTTTAAAATAAGTTCATTCGCTGAAAGCGATACATAAAGTAGTTGAAATCTAAGGCAAAAAGCTTCAAAATTATACATCTGGAGTAGCCGACTCCATAAGCACTGCATTTTGAGCCGCCATGGAAAACCCTGTAAAGCCATCTCAGAGATTTATCACTGAGCAGGATGATCCGTGACAATAGTAAGGAAAAAGATTAAAGACAAAAGATTAAAAGTAATAGAAAACTCTGATCATGAAATAAGTTTCTCATTAACCCCATGCTTTAGCTTGGGGTGTTTTAATGTAACATACTTGTGATAGTCCCTTCAGGGACTTTTTTATTCTAATAAATCCAGCAGGATTTGAGTTAATTCCGCCGGGAGGCGGAGAATTGACCTAAATCCGACACTCCCCCTATCCGAATTACCACTTGCTCCGACAAATTAGCATGTCCCGGGCAAAACTGCTCTTGCCAAACAGAATGAATATTTACTATCCTAAATAAATTGACAGATTCATTTTGCTTAACAGATATAATCTAACTTTATAATTGATCTTGAAGATAAAATAATATATTATGTGCCCGTAGTATAGTACTATGTTAGACAAAGCTAGTAAAAACAGAATTACTAATTTGCAGGGCATATTAAAAAGGATGACTGGCAAAGTTGAGAGCACGTCAGAGTAAAAATAATTTTAGCAAGGAGTAATTGTGGAACCATACGTGACTAAAGAGAATATAGAGTCCAAGGCTCATGCCTGGCTGGAGCAGATTCGTCCTTACAACCGGCATGAGCTGCGGCTGAAGGCTACGGCAAGCGCTCTGCTCGTTGTGGATATGCAACAATTTTTTCTGGATGCGGCTTCGCCCACATTCACGTGTGGCGGTGTTGCCATACTGCCAAATGTTAAAAGTCTTATTGCTACTTTTCGCCGGGCGCAGCGTCCTGTCATATTCACCCGGCATGTTCACCATCCCGGCGACCTTGACTCCGGCATCATGGCTTGGTGGTGGAAAGGCAAGTGTATTGAAGGAAGTCCGGAGAGCAAAATACATCCGAACCTGGCGCCAAAGCCAGATGAAAAAGTTGTCTCAAAACACCGCTATTCTGCCTTCTACAACACTGACCTCGAGACCGTATTACGCTGCCTAAAAGTGGAAGATGTGGTGATCTCGGGCGTAATGACCAATCTCTGCTGTGAATCAACAGCGCGAGCTGCTTTTTATCGCGACTACCGCGTTTTCTTTCCGGCTGACGGTACAGGCGCCATCAATGAGGAGATGCATGTAGCGAGTCTTTTGAACCTTGCCTTTGGTTTTGCCTGTGTCACAACTGTTGCTGCAATCACTACTCAACTGGCCGGGGAGTAATGCGTCAAGATAAAATAATGAATGATATATTGCAAGTGAGCAGTATAGCACTATGTTAACCCGCAAGTTCAAATATGTTATGTTTCGTATTTTATACGATAATTACTTGGATTATTAATAGTTTAGCTTAAACAAGTAGAAAAGGAGGAACTATGATACATCGCCTTAAGCAATTTTTAGATCGGTATGATCTAACTTATACCGAAAAGAGGGAATCCCTTGTAATTAAACTACCATTTTCACTTCAAATCCATATCAATATTTTATCAAATAATCAAGTGCGCCTGACCACTCGATTGGCGAATTGGAATCTACTCACTGGTGCCCTGGAAATGAAATTAAGTTCAGCTATGATCTATAATACGGTGGGAGTTATTGTTATAACGTTGTTGTTCTTTTTTCTCCCGACGACAGCTCAGGATCTTTCATGGGTCTATATTTTTCTTGGTGCAATCACGTGGGTGTTAATCTGGACTATCTACTATACGGTTACTGCGGCAACAATGCACCAGCAAATACGAACCTGGCTTGATCAAGAAGGTGCATCCGTATGAAATCCTGCGGGTTAATTCCGTTGCAACAACCACCAAAAACTGTGGTTTCCCAACAAAATTATTGACAACCCAATTCCTTCAAACACAAACAACAAATCAAATAATAGGAAATTGATAAGCAAAAATGTCACATAAAACTGCAAAATCAGCATATAAAAATTTAGAAGAACGCTTAAACCGATCTCCGCAGGGAGCTCCCCCTTCCAAAACTCTCTATAAAATTTTGAGTATACTTTTTAGTGAAAAAGAAGCAGAAATAGTAGCCCAATTACCCATTAAACCTTTTACAGTTAAAACAGCAAGCAGAATCCTAAAAACGGACAAAGCCAAAACAGGCAATATACTCGATGAACTGGCTAGTAGAGCTGTTCTACTGGACTCTATGGACAACGGAGTAAAGAAATACGTACTTCCTCCTCCCATGGCGGGATTTTTTGAATTTTCCCTGATGAGAACCGGCCCTGATATTGAGCAAAAATTACTGGCAGAACTCTATTATCAATATTTAAATGTAGAAGAAGATTTTATAAAAGATCTGTTTTTAGCAGGCGAGACAAAACTGGGAAGGATCTATGTTAATGAAGATGTGCTTTCTAAAGACAATCTGGTTCATATACTGGATTTTGAAAAAGCAACTCACATAATAGAAAGTTCTGAGCAGATCGGAATAAGTACTTGCTACTGCCGTCATAAAATGCATCATCTGGATAAAGCTTGTAATGCTCCTTTGGATATATGTATGACTTTTAATAGTACTGCTGATTCTTTGATAAGGCACGGACATGCAAGAAGCGTGGAAAGTGCAGAATGTATCGAATTATTACACAAGGCATATGAAAACGGTTTGGTTCAGTGCGGAGAAAATGTTAGACAAAATCCCACTTTTATTTGTAATTGCTGCGGGTGCTGTTGTGAAGCTCTGGTTGCAGCTAAAAAGTTCGGTAATTTACATCCGGTCCAAACCACTCATTATTTGCCTCAAATCAATTATGAGGAATGTACTAATTGCCAAAAATGTATAGAAGCTTGTCCTATTAATGCAATCTCAAAAGAAGATAACAAAATAGTTATTGATAAAGAAGTTTGCCTGGGCTGCGGGGTCTGTGTGAGGTCCTGCCCTAATGGCAGTCTGTATCTTCAAAGACGAAAAGAAGAGATCATAACTCCTGCTAATTCGGTCCATAGATTTGTTTTGATGGCCATAGAGAGAGGTAAACTGGCAAATTTAATTTTTGAAAATCAGGCTTTTGCCAGTCACAGGGCAATGGCAGCAGTTCTTTCGACAATTTTAAAACTTCCACCTCTTAAACAAATTATGGCCAGTAAACAAATGAAATCAAGATATTTGGATAAAATAATAAGTAAATTAGGTTGAATAGTTTTTTGAGCCGTTACGGACCACTCCGTGGCGGACTGTTATTTGCTTCAGAAACAATTTCCTTGTTCTTAACTCCACCGTCATTTCATTCCTGTGAAGTCAAGTCCAAGGGTAAATATTATTTTTTTGAGCAAGCTGTTCTGCTGTCAGCGTTTTACCATTTAATTATCTAAAAAAATTTACATTAAGAGTGAGATGACTCCCCGACTCCAAATTACCGAATATAGGAATTTGTTTATAAAATTCCCACCTAATTAATATGATAAAAATATTTAAGAACTTTATATGACATAAGGCTATGTAAAGATAATTGGCTTTTCTTATCAAAGCAAAGTAAATATGTTAAGAAAATGTAGAAAACTTTACAAATGAAAAAGTCTGAAATAAAAAAATTACCTTTAAATCAACAAATTGAAACCAGAAAAATATTAAAAAAATTACCTTCTGTACACAGAGCATTAGCAGAACTAAAGGGAATTGTATCTACTATCCACAACGAAAATATCCTAATTAATACATTAGGACTGCAGGAAGCAAAAGATAGTTCTGCCATAGAAAACATTATAACTACCCATGATGATATTTATAAAGCAGAATTGAATGTTGAAGGTTTCAAATCATTAAATGCTAAAGAAGTTCAAAATTATATTGCCGCTTTGAAAAAAGGTTTTGAACTTATTTCAAGAAATAAAATTCTAACCAATAATGATATTATTGAGATTCAATCAGTTTTGGAAAAAAACAAAGCAGGTTTTAGAAAACTCCCGGGAACAAAATTAAAAAAGGCGACCTCCGGAGAAATTGTTTACAGACCTCCTCAGGATTATAAGACAATAAAAGAATTAATGACAAACTTGGTGGAATACATTAATGATAAATCCATATCTGATCTGGATGCACTTGTAAAACTGGCAGTAATACATTATCAATTTGAAACCATTCATCCCTTTTATGATGGAAATGGCAGAACGGGAAGAATAATAAATGTACTTTATCTGGTAATGAATGATTTATTGAATTTGCCAATCCTCTACTTGAGTAGATATATTATTGAAAATAAAACAGATTATTACAAACTTTTACAAGAAGTTAGAGAGGATGGTAAATGGGAACATTGGATAATGTATATGTTAAAAGGAATTGAACAAATTTCAGGAGATACTATTACTTTAATTCAAAAGATAAGAAATCTTATATCCGACTATAAATTTACTTTAAGAGATAACTACAAATTTTACAGCCATGAACTATTAAACAATTTATTTAAACATCCTTATACAAAAATCGAATTTGTTGAAAAAGATTTGGATGTTTCAAGAGTTACTGCGGCTAAATATCTAAATAAATTAGCTGACGATGGTTTACTGAGAAAAGAAAAGCTCGGAACCAGTAATTATTATATAAACGAAAAATTATTAGAAATCTTGATCTTAGGTAAATAACAAATAACATTCTTTTGTCCAGATCACCGAAAGCTGCTGTTTTCCAAGAGAATAATTGACGATTGTATTTAAATTAACATTGAATAGTTTATAAATAATAAATGATGGCTAAATATAAAATTATGAATGATATTAAGCAAGAAAATTATAAGGTAACTATATTGCAAGGTCGTAGTATAAAAATATATTGGGAAAAAATGAAATGGCTTTAACAGAATTTGATGAAAAAAAAGTTAAGATCCTTATGGAGGAGTTGCTTTCAAGGAGAAGGCCTCCTAAACACCTAAGAAATAAGGTTGATCTGGCATACCGGGTCAAAGGACAAAGCGTTGAACTGTTTGAGATAAGAGACAAGTGGGACCACCCCGGAGAGAAAAAAGAATCCAAGATAGCCAAAGCAACTTTTGTGAAAACAAAAAGAGAATGGAAAGTATTTTGGCAGAAAGCGGATTCGAAATGGCACCGGTATAAACCCAGCCCTACCGTTTCTGATATAGCAGAATTTATCGAGATCGTAGAAAAGGACGAACACTGCTGCTTTTGGGGGTGAAGGACAATCCCACCCGCTCCACCGTCCGGCTACTAGCCGTCGCTGAGGTTGGACGATAAGAAAATTCTTGTATTGACATAAAAAATTTTATAGCTTAACAAACTGTTTTAATATGATCAATAACCCGTATGTCTTTTTAGGGCATGCGGGATTTTTTGGGGGAAGTTGCGAGTATAAAAAAATGAAGAGAAAAAAGGGAATAGCAGTAAATAGTTAGTAGTTACAAGAGGATGCAGGGGTCAGGGGTTAGGGTTTAGAAAAAAGTGACAAGTGACTAGTGACGAGAGAGAAAAAAGCAAAAAGCAGAAAGCAGAAAGTGAAAAGGGAATCCGCCAGTGGGCGGACAAGTGAGGAAAAGAAAAAATAAAAGGTAAAAAATAAAGAAATTATGCCTAAAATTTGTAACAAAAATCCCAAAAAACATTGTCACTCTGATGAGTTCAGCGAAGAAGTTTACAATACCGCTTTATCGTTAGCGGAGCTATTTTATTGCAGTTCTAAACTCCTCCCGATAATCGGTACGAGGAAGTCGAGTCCTGCAAAGAATACGGGAGTTTGCCGGAGCCTTGCGAGAGCGGACTTCCGTATGGAAGAGAGAAAAAAAAATCTAGCAACGAACGCTAGCGAACAAAAACGAACAAGAGAATTTAAATTACCAAAAATACATTCCCCGAAGGGGATAAATAAATTAGCATAGGGTTCTCTACCCTATGTTCATAGTTTAAAATAAATTCATTCGCTGAAAGCGATA
>JAGXLO010000168.1 GCA_018334695.1 Candidatus Cloacimonadota bacterium | reverse complement strand
GTCATCTTCTTTCTCAATTTTGAGTGCATTAAAAATTTCCGGAAGCTTTTCATCAAATTCCACATCAACTACCGGACCAATAATTTGTATGATTTTACCTTTGTTCAAATTTCCTCCTAATTATAATGCTTCGACTGCCGAAGAAATTTCAATAATTTCTGTTGTAATATTTTCCTGTCGTTTATGATGGTATTCAAGAGTAAGATCTTCGATCATTTCATCTGCATTATCTGTGGCATTATCCATGGCTGTCATGCGCGCTGCTTGTTCTGCGGAATAAGATTCCAAAAGAGCGCGCCATATTTGAATATCTACATTGCTTTTTATGAGATCTGTAAGCAATCTGGTGGCAGAAGGTTCCAGCAAGTATGGTGCTTGAAAACGATCAGGCTTTTCTTCCTCTTGCGTTTTCAGTTCTTCCTGAAGAGGGAGAAGCTGTTTTTTTACTAATTCCTGGCTAATAGCGGATTTGAATTCATTATAAACCAACAGAACTCTGTCATAGTCTTTCTCTAAAAAACCGTTTGCAACCAGTTGCATTATCTCTGTACTATGATAGAATTCTTTGTTATTAAAAATATTAACATATTGTTCTTTTATTAAATCGGGTTTATGCTTTTTAAAATAGGCATATCCTTTTTTACCAACACAGATAAGGTCAATATCTTTTCCTTTATTTTCTGCAATAATCTCAACTGTTTTTTTATTAATTCTTTGATTAAAAGCCCCACAAAGTCCTTTGTCACCGTTGATTGAGATGATAGCTATTGAGTCAACCTCTTCCTTTTTCGGATTACGCAAAAACGGACTTTTTTCTTGTGTATTGCGGTTGATGATTGTTTTCAATAGAGTTTCTATATCATCAGCATAAGGTCTGGCGTTCATAATGCGGTCCTGGGCTTTATGCAATTTTGCAGCAGCTACCATTTTCATGGCACTGGTTATTTGCCTGGTGCTTTTTATTGAGTTTATTCTCGCTTTAAGATCTTTTAAACTAGCCATTATAGAGCAACTTCGATTGTTTCATGTTCAAAATCGGATTTAACTTTTTTACACAATTTATTTAATTCTTCTTCCAGTTCTTCATTTAAGCCTTCGGTTTTTAGAACCTGTTTACGAAGATCTTTAAATTCTGTATCAATAAGATTATATAATTCTGCTTCGACTTCTTCTATAATCTCCAGAGGGAGATCATCCAGATAGCCGTTTGTTGCCATAAAGATTATAGCTATTTGTTTTTCTACGGGAAGTGGGTCATATTGTCCTTGCTTTAGCACCTCAACATAACGATAACCTTTTATCAGCTGCATTTGCGTATCTTTATCCAGTTCCGAACCAAATTTTGCAAAAGATTCCAGTTCTCTAAATTGGGCAAGTTCGATACGAAGTTGACCTCCAACATCCTTCATAGACTTAATTTGTGCATTGCCACCTACACGAGAAACAGACAGTCCAGCATTAATCGCAGGTCTTACACCGGAGTTGAACAGATCTGTTTGCAGGTATATCTGACCATCTGTAATTGAAATTACGTTAGTTGGGATATAAGCAGAAATATCATTTTCCTTTGTCTCAATGATGGGAAGGGCTGTAAGTGAACCACCTGAATTGGGCAGTTTATAGACTTTGTGATCTTTTTTACCCAATTCTTTCACATCCTTTTCGAGCTCTTTTGCGCTGTCCTTTATATGTTTACGATAAATTTTATCGTTTACTGCTTTTTTAGCAGATTTTTTATCTTTGGGAATAATTATGAATTTTTCTTCCAATTTGGAAGCCCGTTCCAGTAAGCGGGAATGCAGATAAAAAATATCACCGGGGTAGGCTTCTCTGCCGGGGGGGCGTCTAAGCAAGAGTGACAACTGACGATAAGCAATAGCGTGTTTAGAAAGATCATCAAAAATAATCAAGGCGTCTTTTCCTCTATCGCGGAAATATTCACCGATACTAGCGCCAGCATAAGGAGCGATATATTGCAAGGAAGGGGCTTCTGCTGCTGTACCGGAAACAACAACCGTATAATCCATAGCTCCGTTTTCTCGCAGGGATTCCACAACTTTGGCAACACTGGATTTCTTCTGTCCAATAGCTACATAGACACAGTAAACATCAGTATCTTTTTGATTTATGATTGTATCTACACCGATAGCGGTTTTACCGGTTTTTCTGTCTCCGATAATCAATTCTCTCTGTCCTCTACCAATAGGAATCATGGAATCAATTGCTTTTAAGCCCGTTTGCAAGGGTTGTTTTACAGGTTGGCGTGCAATAACCCCCCGAGCTTTTCTTTCGATGGGCAGGGTTTTATCAGTCTCAATCTTACCGCTTTCATCCAGTGGAATTCCCAAAGGATTAACAACTCTGCCCAACAATTCTTCACCTACAGGAACCTCAATAATTCTTTCTGTTCTTTTTACAATATCACCTTCTTTTATAGCAGAACCATCTCCCAAAATAATACAACCAACGTTGTCTTCTTCCAGGTTTAGGGCAAGACCATATATATCGTTGGGAAAGAGCAGAAGCTCATTTGACATTACGTTTTTTAATCCATAGATACGACAAATATCATCTCCCACTTCGATAACTCTACCCACCTCATCTATTTTAGTTGAGTATTCGAATTTTTTAATTCGCTTTTTTAATATCTCACTTATTTCATCGGGTTGTATTTCCATACTTCTCCTAAGTTTATATCAAGAAATTACTTCATAGTTCTTTAACAAAAGTTTCTAAATTTTTTCTAACGGAGCCATCTAGAGCCAGATCATTATTATAGACAAAGAAACCGCCAACCAATTGCTTATTCATAATATTATCAAATTCTATCGTCCCACCAACGTAGCTTTTCACAAATTTTTTTATTTGATTGATAGTTTTTTTGTTGAGTTTACGCGCTGTTTCCAATTTAAAAAAATTAATATCTTTTGTTTTGTGAATCGCATTAAGCACTTCAGTAAAAATTTCGTCCAGGAAAAATATTCTGTTGTTTTCCACTAGTAGTTTAAAAAAGTTATGCATTTTATCATCAAGTCCGGATTCTTCAATCAATGTATCAATTACTTCCAGCTTATCTTTACGATCAATGGCGGGCGAGATAAAGAATTCCTTGATTTTGGGTTCTGAAGCAAATAGTTTTAGCAAATCTTTAATGGTTTCTTCTAGTTTGCTCAAATCTTTTTTGGCATAACTCCCTACCAGAACACTTGAATATCTTTTGGCTACGATATTTTTAATCATTTTTTGTCTTGCTTCTTATTTCCTTTTTTAACAACTTTTTCTATTAATTCTGAATCTGCTTTTTTATCAATTTTATCTTCCAAAACCTTTTTGGAAAGGTCGGCCACAAGTTTGCCAATTTCTTTTTTTAGTTTTGATTTGGCTTCTTCTACTTCAGAGTTAATAACTTTCTGGGCATCTTTAATAATTTCTTCCTTTTCTGCGTGTGCCTTTTCGATGATTTTTTCACTTGTCAACTTGGCATTTTTTATGGCTTCTTCTCTATGCTCATTAGCTTCCTGTTTAGCTTTTCTCAAAT
>JAGXLO010000167.1 GCA_018334695.1 Candidatus Cloacimonadota bacterium | reverse complement strand
AATCTTTCCATGCTGTCGATAAAAACCAAAAATTGTCAAGAATGCCTTATAACATCTTACAAAAAGTCTGGAAATTGAGCCCTCACAGACAAATACGTAACGGCTTCTTTTTAAAATTATGTCATGGATTGGTTCATGACACCCCAATGGGACGTTTAATCCCCCTGTTTCACATGCTGCTTTAGCCAGTTCTCTATCTCCCAGATAACATGAAATATGGACTCACGTGCTTTATAGGAATGTGCTTCATAGGGCAGCATAACCAGGCGTACGGGTGCACCATTGCCCTTGAGTGCATGGTAAAAACGCTCACTCTGCATGGGAAAGGTGCCGGAATTTGTATCCTGCTCTCCGTGGATCAACAGAAGTGGTTCATTTACTTGATCCGCATACATAAAGGGAGACATGGAAAGGTAGGTATCCTTGGCTTCCCAGAAGGTTCTGTCTTCATGCTGAAAACCAAAGGGAGTAAGAGTTCTGTTATAAGCACCGGAGCGGGCTATACCGGCAGCAAAAAGGTCTGAGTGTGCCAGCAGATTTCCCACCATAAAGGCACCGTAGGAGTGCCCGTCAATGGCAATACGATTGCTGTCTGCAATTCCCATCTCTACCAAAGTATCGATGGCAGCTTCTGCATTTTTTATAAGCTGGGGTACAAATGTTTCATTAGCCGGCTGATCGCCCTGAGCTACTACGGGCATAGAAACCTTATCGAATATGGCATAGCCTTTAATTGCCCACATTTCGGCTGACCAGGGATAAACTTTGGTAAATCTGTATGGCGAATCCTTTATCTGCCCGGCATGGCTGGCGTCTTTGTATTCATGCGGATAGGCATTCATCAAAACAGGTAAAGTGGAGTCACCGGGTGTATACCCAGGAGGTAAGTATAAATTTCCAAACAACTGCAGTCCATCCTCACGTTTAAACTTAATGAATTTTTTGGTTACCTTTTCAAATTGAGGCTGTGGATTGGAAAATTTCGTGACAGCAGTTAATTCATCTGTTTCCAGGTTCTTTAAATAATAGTTACGTGGCATTTTTTTGGACTGTCGTCCTATTAAAATCACATTTGGATTTTGTGAAATCAATCTAACAAAATACTCATAAAAAGGAGGTTGGGATTGCCATAATCTCTCAATTTTTCCTGTTTTTATATCGTATGAATCCAAAAATGGTTTATTCCCTTCCGGTCCGGCTCCACTACCCTCCAGATATAGTTTGTCCCTGCTTTCATCAAATTGCAGTACTCTTCTTTTGGCAGAATTGTATTTAGTGACAAAGTCTCCGGGATCAGCGTAGGCGTTTTCGTAATTTCGGTCAAATATCACCTGCATATCTTCATTCATTTTATTCGGATTGAAAAAGCTGGTGATGATTCTTTTTTCGGGACGCCAGTATTGCTTGATAATTGCCAGATCATCTTTTCCCCAGTAGATGCCGGAGTAACGTAATTTCAATTTGCTAATGGTCCGGGCAGAACCGCTAAAGGGAGCAGATAATGCCAATACTTCCTCTCTGTATTCCACTTCTTTGTCCGGATTTCCTTCGTCCAGAGCTCTTACCCAGAACAATGTTGCAGGTTTATCTGCTCTCCACTGAAAGTATCTGGGTCCTTCTCGTACTGCTCCGTGCTTGGGAGAAACATCTTCATTCAAGGGAATTTCTGCAATAGTCGTAACTTTTTTGCCCTTCAGATCCCAGACTTCAATCGTTCTGGGAAATCTCCAGGCAGTTACCAGATAGGAATAGGGTTTATGGGTTTTTGCCACCAATAAATATTTGCCGTCGGGAGAGGGTGTAAATCTGCGAATAATAGCTTCTTCACCAATCTTTCTTTGCTCACCGTTCAGGTCCACCAGCTCCAATTGTGATGTCATGTAATAATCAAAAAGCTTTTTGTCGGTTTCATCTTCCAGCAGAGATTGATAGGTTCTCACAGGTGCTTTGCCGTCGATATTTTCCTGAATTTTGGGGCTAACTATCCTCTCGTCTTTTTGCGGAGGATTTCCCCTATCCGTTTTAATTGATTTATAAATGATCTTTTTACTATCCGGCATCCAGGTAAAAGCATACCCGTGATAAGTGTCGTTTACCACTGCATCCGTTAGCTTTTTAGCTTGTTTTGAAACAACATTAGCATACCAGAGCTCCAGTCCATTCTCACAGATAACTGTAAAAGCAATTTTTTTACCATCCGGAGACCATGTAACATCTTCGATTTTATCAGGTAAATTTTTTATCTTATAGACTTTATTTCCATTTAATTTTTTAAATTCCAGATCAATGTAATAAGTGGAGCGTGCCGGACTGTTGGTTTGGGGATAAAATTCCTGTCCTGCCAATCTTAGTTCCTCTTTTGTAAACTCCTCAATATCAGGAAATCCCGGATAATGCAAAAGCAGGAGCCATTCACTATTAGGACTAAGCCGCACACCGGGTGTGGGAGGCACATCTATAAGATCTATCATCTCCTGTGAGGGTTTCTTGTAGCCCTGAGTTTCTATAGCAAAAAGAGGAGCAATAAGAGAAATTTTGATTACAAAAAACAGAACAAGATAACGTGTTATTCTTCCATTTTTTATCGGATTCATACTAAAATACCTTAATAGTTTTCTAATCTCGTGTCTTCAGGAAACAGTTTTTTCACCTTTTCTTTTTGTTTATTAAATTTATCTGTCAGATTGTTATTTTTGAGAATCTCCAGATATAGAAACTGCACATCTGATTCCACGGTTTCTTCTGCCGGGTCTTCTATATCTTTATATTTGTAGGTAAAACCCGTTTCGATCGTTTCCAGAGCTTCCTTGTATTTACCCATTTCATTCTGCACATCTGCCAGCATGATATAGGCATCATAGTGTTCCTTTCTGCAATCTATTGATTTTTTCAAAGCTTTTTCTGCTGCGGGCAAATTGTCCATTTTAAAGTAGGCTTCACCTTTATGACGCCAGGGGCAGGACCATTTGGGAGCTGCTTCGTTCAGATCTTCATATATACTAAGTGCACGTTCATATTGATCAAGCTCCAGAAGTAAATTTGCATACTGAAATTTATAGGGCAACTTTAAATCATCATAGTTAGCTTCCAGAGAATCTAGATTCTGCTGCATCTCAACCAAATTTAAATATGCCATTTTTAAGTGGAGGGGTGTATCATCAGCAGTAGTATCCATATTCTTCTGCAGTAATTGCAGTGCATTCATATAATTTTCAGCAGACGGTTCTTGATAGTACTTTTCTATTGCTCTGTCTGTTTCAGTGGCTGCATACAAGAAATTCATTGAAAAAACCAAAAGTATCGTAATGAATATTTTCATTTTAATTTTTTTATTCAACATATTTTACCTCTTAATCATTTTTTTGTTGAATGTAAATGAAGAAAAGTTGCAAATTTTATGTCAATATCTCTGAGGTTGAGTTATAATTTATCTTTTGTATAATAATTTCATGTTTTAAAACTGAAATAAATTTAAATGTTCAGTTTACAAAATGTAATTATTATTGTGTATCACATATTTAATTTTTGAAAATGGATTAT
>JAGXLO010000166.1 GCA_018334695.1 Candidatus Cloacimonadota bacterium | reverse complement strand
TATTACAATGAATACTAATATGCGTTTTGACATAATAATTCCCTTTCTAATGTATATTTTTAATTAGACTGTGAGTTTGTGGATGTTTATTCAAGACCTTGTTGCAGTTCAAAAGCTCCCATATCAATGATATAGTTGCTTATGCGGGGATTACCATCGAGATCGGATTCAATATTTTCTATGAAAGAATTATCTCCTGTGTCAATGCAGGGGCTGCCGTGTCTTAAGTTATAAAAGCCCCCACCCACGAACATAGGATCTTCGTGAATATTATCCAGACTATCGATCAGGCTCCACTCACTATAGTTTTGCAGACAGGAATGACTGATATAGAGACTATCAGTGCCTGTGTTTAGTCCGGTTTCATTAGCCCAGATTATAGCATTTTTGATTGAAGATGTCTTTGGCTCCAGAATTTTTACACCCCAGTTATCATTATTAGCAATAGTAGTATTAACTAAATTGACAGAGGCATCTTCCAGACAGTGGACTCCTATTTCATTATTGGCTACCAGTGAGTTTATAATATAGGGAGAGGCGGATTCACGTGAAAAAATACTTTCGTAATTATCTTCTATCCAGCAGGAACGGATATTGGTAGAAGCTTCATAGTCATTAAAGATTCCTACTTTATTGAAAAAGAATCTGCAACTATCGATTATGGGATTTCCATCATCACAATAAAGAGCAGACCAACCGCAGTTTTCGAAGTATACATTAGCAACACGCGGAGAGACATCCACCAGATACATACCGCAATCCCAGACATCACCACCGGCATTTCTTATTGTTATTCCTCTAATCACATCCGAATGATTTTGATGGGTATAATCTAATTCAAAAGCAGTTCCGTTACCACCACAATCGATAATGGTTTCTTCTGTTAGTTCCGGATAATTAAATGAAGTAATTACCAAATGCTTGTCATTTCCGTCCCAACTGAGATACTTATTGTTATCACCTGCATAGACGCCCTCGGTAAGATACAATGTGTCACCATTTTCTGCATTTTCTATTGCTTCTTGAATAGTATCATAGTAAACTGTATCTATTAGCACGCCGTTGTTATTGGATTCCGGACCTGTAGAGCTATCGGAACATGCTGATAAAATAAGAGCAGAGATGATAATTGTAATGATAATAAAATTAATATTTTTTGTAATTTTATTGGTATTTATATACATAATATATCCTATTCGAATTCTTTATTTACGATTTGTTCAATCAGATTTTCTTCCGGTTGGAAGGGAAGAGTTATCTGACCTTTATCCTGGTTTATATTATTCCATTGTAATGCAGTATCAATAGCATTTTTGTTTCTTGCCCAGCTTCTTCTGGCAATTCCACCGATAACATCCCATTGCAAGGCTGATTTAATTATTTTGTCTACTCTCTCGCTTCCATCTAGAAGTAAGGCAAAACCACCGTTACTGGCTTTACCGATTCCAACTCCTCCACCATTAGAAAGCACTGCAAGAGTCATCCCGCGAGCAATATTGCCGGCAAAAGATTGGATTGACATATCTGAGGTAGTTCTGCTGCCGTCATATATATTTGCTGTCTCTCGAAAGGGAGAATCAGTACCGGAAACATCATGGTGGTCCCGACCCAGTAGTATAGGACCAATTTCACCATTGCGCACGAGTTCATTGAATTTTAGAGCAATGTTTACTCTGCCAACTTCATCTGCATAAAGGATTCTTGCCTGTGTTCCCACAACAAGTTCATTTTCATCTGCATTTTTAATCCATTCATAATTATCTCTGTGAAGTGAGCTTAGATCGGGATCAATATATTGTAAGGCAGTTTCATCGGTTTTTTTGAGGTCGCTTTTTTTACCGGAAGTACAAACCCAGCGGAAAGGACCAAATCCTCTATCAAAACAGATGGGACCCATAATATCTTCCACATAGGAGGGCCAGATAAAGCCTTCTGAAGTATCTCTTTTGTTTTTAGCTATTTCATTTATTCCTGCCTCAAAGACGGAAGCCATAAAGCTGTTGCCATAATCCCAGAAGTAAGCGCCATTTTCTGTGAGCTTTTTTATTGCTTTATAGTGTCGTTCTAAAGAGGAATTTACAAGCTCTTTAAATTTATCAGGCTCGTTTGATAGGATCTCCCTACCTTCTTCGAATTTTACGCCTACCGGAGTATAACCACCCTCGTAAACTGCATGGCAGGAAGTTTGGTCGGATAGAAGATCAACTTTAACATTATGTTTGACCAGATACTCAAGCAGGTCAACTATATTTCCGTAGTAGCCTATGGAGACTGATTTGCCGTCTTTTTGGCAATCCTGCATCCAGTTAACTACTTGCTTCAAATCATCAGACCATTTGCTGAGCCAGCCCTGATCATATCTTGTTTTGATTCTGCTAAGATCCACTTCAGCTATTAATCCCACTCCACCGGCAATTTCAATTGCTTTTGCTTGAGCGCCGCTCATGCCGCCCAGACCGGAAGTTACATAATTAACTCCGGAAAGGTCTTTGTCTTCTGCAATACCCAGATACTTTCTACCTGCATTCAAAACAGTTATGTAGGTGCCGTGCACAATTCCCTGAGGCCCGATATACATCCAGCCGCCTGCTGTCATCTGACCGTAGTTTGAAACTCCCAGAGCTGCTAACTTTTTAAAATGTTGGGGATTATCCCACTGACCTACGATTCTTGCATTAGTCGATATGACGCGGGGTGCGTTTCTATGAGATGGAAAAAGTCCTACGGGATGCCCGGAGCTCACAACAAGAGTCTGGTCTTCCTTTATAATTTCCAGATATTTTTTAATAAGCCGATATTGCATCCAGTTCTGGCAAACCTGCCCTGTTTCCCCGTATGTCACAAGCTCGTAAGGATAGAGAGCTACATCAAAATCAAGATTATTATCAATGTTGACCTGCAGCGCTTTAGCTTCGGGAATTCCCTTATACTCTTCGATTGGTTTTCCGTAAATTTTACCCTGAGGTCTGTATCTGTAGCCATAAATTCTGCCGTGAGTTTTTAGTTCCTGCATAAATTCTGAAGCTAATCTGGTATGTAATTCCTCAGGAATATATCTCAGAGCATTTTTAAGAGCAATTTTCGTTTCATGCTTATTTAAGTTGAATCCCCTGGAAGGTGCTCTGCGAATTCCTTCCTTAAATTCGGTTTCCGGAGGTAATTCGCTGGACAGTTTAACTTTCATTGCTCTGGAAGCATCTAAATTTATTTGCATTGTGTCTCCTTAGAGAAATTAATTTACCTAAAAATATTTAGTATTGATTTATAGGTTTAGCAAATTTATGTCAATAATATTTGAAGGAAGTTACGTATCTGAAACAGACTGAAACTCTTTGAATCTCTTTATAAAAACAAGTAACAGAATCAAACCTATGCCAGAAAGGCACAGACCTGCCCAGAATGAGCCCCGATAGGAATTTAATGGTGATAATCCTATACTAAGAAGATAATCCGCTACAGGTCCTGCAATCAGGGTTCCGGCTACGCCCCAGCTTAGAAATAGCGTTGCATTGTAAATAGCAAACTTTCTGCCTCTTTTTCTGGGTGGTATCATATAATTAAC
>JAGXLO010000165.1 GCA_018334695.1 Candidatus Cloacimonadota bacterium | reverse complement strand
GCAGGAAATACATTTTCCGGGAATGGAACAGATGAAGTTTATGTTTATGGAGAAAGGATATATGATGACCAGACGTGGTTAAACCAGGAAATACCTTATTTTATAAATAATGATATTAATTTATATGAATATGGTGGAGTTACTTTGAATATTAATTATGGTTCTGTACTCAAATTCAATGCTGAAAAAGACTTTACAGTCGGTTATGTTTCAGATTCAGATCTCTGGGGAACCCTTAATGCAACCGGTGTTGAATTTATCGGATCAGTTGATACTACAGGTTATTGGGATGGATTAATTTTTAATAATTATTCACATGGAGGTACTTTATCCGGTTGTACAATAAAGAATGCAGGTTCCGGACATTATGAAAGATCTATATTTATAAGCACCAATCAGTCTGTCATTCAACAAACTATAACTGGCTGTCATATCACCGATGGGCTGGGAGACGGATTATATATTGATACTGACAGCAGACCAACTGTTTCTGGAAATACAATCTCTGGGAATACAGGGTATCCTATCTCGATACATGCCAATGATGCAGGATCAATTGGACCAAATAATGATCTTACAGGAAATGGATTTGATGTTATTAGAGTGAGAGGTGGAACAATAGATGAATCACAAATCTGGAATAATCATGGTGTTCCATATTTGCTTACTAATGATATCCTCATTTATGGATCCGCAAATCCTCATCTGCAAATTATGCCGGGTTGCATTATACAGTTAAAAGATGAAGATTACATTCAAGTCGGTTATACTTCGAACGATTTATATCCAGGATCAATGGAAGCAGAAGGAGTAACCTTTACGAGGGCTAATGTGGGAGATATCCACCGAGGTATCTATTTTGCCAGATTCTGTGATGATGCAAATTCTATTTTAACGGACTGTATAGTTGAATATGGTGGCTATGCTTCTACATATAATGCAGGAGTTATAATAACCCAATCCGCACCTACCTTAAACCATGTAACTTTCAGAAATAATGATGGATTCGGACTAAGGATCAATGATATAAATGAAGGTAATCCCTTACCAGAGGTTACTAACTGTAGGTTTTATGATAATCAAGAACATCCAATTAAAGTACATGCATCTGATTTATCTTGTTTGAAAGAAGATAACATCTATTCGGGGAATAATCCTGAAAGGATCTACGTTACTGGAGATAGGATATATAATGACGCAGAATGGATAAACCAGGGAATTCCTTATGATATTTATGGTGATATTACCGTTTGGAGTGACAGTAATCCACATCTGATAATCAATTCAGGTATTACTTTAATGTTTGGAACCGGGGAAAAAATGGGAATTGGTTATTCTGCAAATAGTTTATACAGCGGATCACTCGAAGCTAATGGTGTTACATTTACCGGAAAAACAGAAACCCCTGGTGATTGGACTGGATTAATATTCTATAGATATATTAATAATGGTTTATGTGAACTTGATAAATGTAAAGTTGAGTATGCAGTTACAAATATATCCTGTGATAAATCTTCTCCTTTAATAAAACAATGTGTCATAGCAAATGCTCTTAATCACGGGATTGAGACTGAAGGCAGTCTTGCAGTTCCAAATATATATAAAAATTCAATTTATGATAACGATATTGGAATATATTGCTCGTCCTCAGCAGATCCACTAATTGGTGGAGATACAGGAAATGCAAATTCTATTTATAACAATACATCTTATGGAGTACAAAACACTTCAACTTCTGTAACTGTAGATGCAACCTATAACTGGTGGGGCGATGCAACCGGTCCCTATAATGCTACAACAAATCCTGATGGTTTAGGGAATCCAGTTAGTGACTACGTTGATTATGCAGACTTCTTGACAACTGCTTTGGCAGAAGCTCCATCATTATTTGATCTACTCTCTCCTGAAAATGGTGATACACTATGGTCATTTGATTCAGTTCTTGACTGGGCAGTTTCTATTGATCCTACTCCCAATGATACAGTGAAATATCGGCTTGAATTAAGCACTACAGATAATTATTTGTCGGTATTCACAGATACAATAAATAATATTGAAAGCAGCGAGTTTCTTTTGAGTGAAGATGAAATAGACGACGATACCAGGTATTGGTGGAAAGTTACAGCCTATGACCTTATTGGGTTGGAAACCAATTCCAATCAACAGGACTGGTATTTTGATGTTTTTGTAATTGATCCTCCCAATGATTTTTCATTAATTTCCCCACTTGATGACGCAACAGTATCTGAAACCTCTGTTTTGCTTACTTGGAATGCAGCAATTGATCCCGACCCGGGTGATAACATTCAATATACAGTTTATCTCGATGAGACTGCAGCATTTTCCGATCCGGATTCCGCGGTAACAGTAGAAACTGGTGTATATACTCCTTTCTGTGAACCAGGTAATCTGTTTTATTGGACTGTCAAAGCAACTGATTCCTATGGATTGAGTACCTATTCTGGTGTGAGAAGTTTTTATGTGGATCCATCAGCAGGACCACGACCTCCAGCATGGGTCACTATTACGAAAAATGGCAATGACTTTGATTTAAGTTGGGAAGTAAGTCCAGGATCTGACAATTATACCATACAACATTCAAGTGAACCCTACACGGGATTCACATATCTTGGATCTTCTGACACAAATTCATATACACATGTAGATGCTGCCCAGACCTATGCAGAATCATATTATCGAATTGTAGCTATTGATGATGATTTGATACTCTTTTGGAGAGATCTTTCTGGTAATAGACTGGAATAGAAACCAAATATTAATTTATCATAAAATGCCCTATTTTTAGGGCATTTTTTTTATTCTTTTGTCTTTTAATCTTTTCTTTTCCTTACTATTCAAAAATTTGTTTGCCCACTGGCTGATTCACTCATTTTTTCTATTGATTGCTTCCAGCGAATGAACCTGTCTTTAGACTATGGACATAAGGTAGAAACCCTATGCTAATTTATTTATCCCCTTCGGGGAAAAAATATCATGTTGAATTTATATTTTGAATTCGTTTGTTATTATTCGTTTTAGTTCCTAGAATAAAATACTTTTTTTAACTTAATATCTAGCTTTTGAGATAATTAAGGTCTTCTGGGAGACTCTTCGTCATTACATTCCTCAGAGTGACAATTATGTTTTAGGGCTTTTGTTACAAATTTTAGTCACAATTTCTTGTCAAGTCCTAAAATAGTTGACAGATTTTTGATATAATATTTCATAAATTAAGCTATTTTTTTATTATTGAGATAATATTGTTTTGGAGTGATATAATTCAGTGATTTATGGATTCTAAGATTATTATATAGATCTATTATTTCAGCCACTATTTTTCTGGACTCATTATAACCTACATTTAACTCATCCAGGTAATATTCATCCTTTAATATTCCGTTTACTCTTTCTGCCAGGGCATTCTCATATACATGATCTTCTTCTGTCATACTGATCTTCATGCCATGCTTTTTCAATACATCTATATATCCGGTACAGCAGTATTGTATACCTCTATCAGAATGATGTATTACTCCTTTACACTTATCAAGCTTTCCTACTGCCATTTTTAGAGCCTTAA
>JAGXLO010000067.1 GCA_018334695.1 Candidatus Cloacimonadota bacterium | reverse complement strand
CTTATATGAGAAATAAATTCGAATTTTTTGGCATAAAATCCAAAACTCGCCGCCAGTCAACAAGAGAATTAATACGTGCAGAAAATAGACCACCTTATAATAAATTAAATCAACTTATAAAAAAGCTGTGGCAGTTCCAGCAGAGAGAATATCAGTATTTCGGTATGGAGATTTTGGAAAAGTATAAAAAGAATTTCAAGCCAGATATTATTGATCTGTTTGTTCATATGATAACTCATAAATCATGGTGGGATACAGTAGATATGATCGCCAAGAAGCTGGTGGGGGAGTACTTTAAAATTTTTCCGAATGAGCGAGATAAAAACATCGAAGAATGGCTTAACTCAGACAATTTGTGGTTACAAAGGACTACGCTTTTGTTTCAATTATCCTATAAACAAAAAACTGATGTGAAGCTGCTTTTTATATTAATCAAGAGACTAAAAAGCATAGATGAATTCTTTATCCAAAAAGCTATTGGCTGGTCCTTGCGTGAATATTCCAAAGTAAACCCAAATGTGGTTGAGAAATTCATTAAAGACAACAATCTATCAAAACTCAGTTCTAAAGAAGGTCTTAAGATAATCAATAAAAACAAATAAGTTTCAATCTCTAAAAGAAATGTATAAATATTTTAATTTGATCCAGCATAATTAAAAATAAAAAATCTAACTTAATTTTTGTGGACGGTATCTTTAGCTACGATAAAATAATGCAACTAAACATATCAATAATTACTTCTTATGGCGTAATCCAAATGAATCCGTTTACAAAGATGAACTGCTGATAATTCCTGGAATTTGTACATAAAAATATTAAGTTAACAACAATTGATTAGTTAAAATCTTAAAAAGGAATATTATGAAAGAATTGAACAATTACAAAAAAGAAGAATTAACAATCAATCTGGTATGGGCAAATGTCTTTAGTATTTTTGTTTTAGCAGCTGCCGTGGTAATTTATGGTTTGCCTTATTATCTGCTTAGACCTCACCACTTTACTGCTGCTCACTTCCAAACAATGGTCGATAATAATACTCTCTCATTTTTAGGAAGTGCCTTTCTGCTTGCTTTTATTATCATTATCATTGGAATTATTTTGCATGAATTCCTGCATGGTATTACCTGGGCCTTATACACAAAGAAAGGGTTTAAATCAATCAATTTTGGTATTAAATGGAAAATGCTTGCTCCTTACTGCCATTGTAAAGAACCATTGAAGGTTAAACATTACCTGCTGGGAACTCTTATGCCGGCTTTTATACTTGGATTTATTCCGGGCATATTTTCCTGGGTTTTTGGAAGTTTGGGACTTTTGGTCTTTGGATTATTTTTCACCATGGTTGCTAGTGGTGATTTGTTGGTAGCTTATTCATTAAGAAAAGCAAGTGCTAATAATCTCGTGCAGGATCACCCCTCAAAAGTAGGGTGCGTTATCTATCAAAAAAAGTAGCGTAAATATTTTTGATTCTAAAAATTTAAAATTATGTCAAAAATATATAAATAATGGTTGTTACTACATTTTATTCGAAATTTTTGGCTAACTTGGTAATAAATTTGACAAAAGTTTACACCCTTAATCAATTTAATAAAAAAATATTAATCAAATTATTATTGTAGTTAGGAAGTAAAAATGTTTAAAAAAATTACAATCTTTATTTTTGTTTTACTCGTATGCACACAGGTTTTTGCCTGGAGTGAAAATGAAATGGAAGTTAAAGTCTTTCTGAAAAATGATAGTCAGTATGAAAAGTTGTATTCCTTAAAGCTGGATGGTGATGTTTATCCTATAGGTTATGCTGTCATGTATGTTACTCCCTCTGAATTGTCAAAAATTAAAGCCGCTAACCTGGAGTACGAAATTTTAAAAAAGGATATTCAGCAATATTATGAAAATAAATTCGGCATGAAAGTGCCTCCGGGATATTACACCTATGATGAGATAGTGGATATCGCGGATAGCCTGGCTTTAAACTTCCCTGATATTTGTCAGAAACATGTTTATGGTTATTCTGTTCAAGGCAACGAATTAGGTGCCCTCAAAATTTCAGATAATGTTTCTCTGCAGGAAAATGAGGCGGAAGTTATGTTTGACGGTGGTATCCATGGCGATGAGGTAGGATGTTCTGAAAATGTGATCAGGTTTGCCCGAGATCTCTGCCTGCAATATGGAGATGATCCTACTGTTACAGATTTAATTGATTCCAGAGAAATCTGGCTATACTATTGTGTAAATCCTGATGGAAGAATTAATATGGACCGCGAAAATTCAAATGGAGTTGATCTAAATCGCGATTGGGGCTATATGTGGGATGCCTGGGGAGGAAGTCCCGGTGCTTATTCTCAACCAGAAACACAAGCTTTGAGAGAGTGTATGTACAATAGACAATTTGCTGTTCATACAACTTTTCATAGCGGTACAGAATATATCTCATGCCCCTGGAGCTATCGCCCCCAGCAATGCCTCGATTTTGATCATATTATTCAATTAGCCGGTGTTTATGCATCCACCTCTACTTATCCCAGCCTGGATTATGGTCAGGGATGTAGTGGGATGTATCCAATAAATGGTAGCTCAAAGGATACTAACTACGGAGTTATGGGCTCTATAAGCTGGTCCATGGAGATATCATATGATAAACAGCCACCAGCCTCAGAGATTATGATGTATTACAATAGAAACTATCCCGCTATGTTAGCTATGATAGAATATAGCGGCTATGGACTGGAAGGTGTTATAACGGATTCGGAAACAGGAGAACCGATTGAAGCTATCGTTTTTGTGGATGACTATCTTCCCACTTATTCCGATCCAGCAGTTGGTGATTATCATAAGTATGTGCTGCCGGGAACTTATTCAATTACTGTTAAAGCAAATGGTTACGAAACTGAAACTGTAGATAATATAACAGTTTATGAAAATAATTCCACCGTAACTAATATTGAACTGGAACCTGCTGCCGAGGAAACACACTATGCCTACAAATTTCCTGCAAGTCAAATCCCGGACAACAATCAGGCTGATGAAGGAAACACACCTGCTTCACTAGGTGCTCCGGATGATATAAATTATTCTATCGGCAAAGACGGGTGGTGCATTCTGGATATGCAATTTCCAGTTGCGGACGGTCCTGGAAATGATTTTACAGTTTTTGAAGGTGATGATACTCCCGAAGGCTTTACCTGCTATGTAGGAAATAGCATCGACGGTCCATTTTATAGTGTGGGCAATGGCAACGGGACCACAGAATTTGATATCAGTGATGGTGGTTTGATGGAAGCTCAATTTATCAAAATAACTGACGATGGAGACGGTAGTGCCAGTGTTGCTAATGCCGGTTTTGATCTGGATGCAATCTCCGCCGAAGTAATAGAAGGTCCAAATTTAGTTCTCAGTGATTATTACATAGATGATTCCGCTACGGGAAATGACAATGGACAGCTTGATCCAGACGAAACAGCCAAACTGTATTTGATTATGAAAAACAACGGTACAGAAACAGTGGAAGATATTAATACTGAATTGTATTGCAATGACCAGCATATTTCTATTGTCGATTCTTTAGCCGGAATTAATAATATCCTGCCCGATGAAATTGATTCTGCACATGTTACTGTTTCGGCTGACGCATCAACCAGCCACGGACATACAGCATTTTTCAATCTTGATGTTAGCAGCAATAGTGGAATTTTCGATCATACATTTCTCTTTAATCTGATTATTGGCGATGTACCTGCAGAAGGATTTGAAACCGGTAATTTTACTGCAATGGACTGGAATATGGGTGGTAATGCGGATTGGACAATTACAAGTTCATCACCATATCAAGGAGATTACTGCGCCCAATCCGGTGATATTGATCATAATCAGACCACAGAGCTATCTGTAGATTTAGATGTCTATGCCGGCGAAATTTCTTTTTATCGTAAGGTCTCTTCCGAATCGAGTTATGATTTTCTCCAATTCTATATAGATGGTGTTATGCAGGGACAATGGTCTGGCAATATTGGCTGGTCTGAGGTTACCTGTCCCGTCACTGCCGGAAACCATACTTTTAAATGGGTCTACGAAAAGGACTCCTATGTTAGTAGTGGACAGGATTGTGGTTGGATCGATGAAATATCTTTTCCTCCACTTACTCCCTCTTTTCCCGTAATTGCTTATTATCCCACCCAGCTCAATTTTGGACAGGTGACTGTGGGTGAAGATTCCACTATGCAATTCACTATCCAAAACGTTGGTGCCAGCTCTATATATGGAAATATCGTAACTCCTGCAGGATATTCAGTTGCAGAATCCGGCTCCAAAAATGAAATCTCCTTTTCCATTTCAGCCGGATCCAGTCAAACATTCGACCTAACCTTTGCCCCAACCTCCGAACAAACTTACGAAGGAAATTTGGAAATTACAATTCCACCCTTCCAACAAGAGACAATTCCTGTAAGCGGTGAAGGTGTTATGTTTGCAGTTGATCCCTCTTCCCAGTACTATGAAAATACAGCTTTGCTGGGCAATTATCCCAATCCAGCTTCTGATTTCACACGCATAAAATATCATTTAAAAGGCAGCATCAATGATCAAAATGCCGAGATAAGAATCTACAATATCAAAGGTGCTCTGGTAAAAAAAGTTAATGGTATAGACGGTGAAGCAAATTTTGATGTGTCTCGTCTCTCTAACGGTATTTATTTCTATAAACTAAATCGAACCAGTTGTAATACGGTTAAAAAATTGATGATAGTGAAATAGGTAACATTATTAAGATTCGATTTTTGAATATTCTCTAAGAAATTAGTAGATTTGCCTTAGGAATAATAAATTTTGTAAATATTTAGTTGATTGTCTAATTAAAAACTGATTTCTGTATTTAGTTGGATAATTTCCTTGACAATTTAAAGTATAAATTTCTACTGTAATCACTTACATATAACTCTCAATTGTCTCGGTAAATTATTTTTGTAACAGCAATAAATAATTTTTTTATCCGGGAGGGCAGCATGATTAAAAAAGTAACCGATTATTTGCAAAAATGTATGCTATTCCTTTGTATAATATCTATAATTTCAAATACTTTATTTGCGAAAGAACAGAACTGGCAATGGGTCACAGGTGCAGGAGGAAAAGGCTGGGATAGAGGCAATGCAATCAAAGTAGATGAGGAGGGTAGCAGCTATATAACCGGCTATTTTCAGGGAGAGGTAAATTTCGGTAATCAGATTCTAACAAAAATGGGCTACAAAGAACTTTTTGTCTGCAAGTTAGATAAAAACGGTAATTTTATCTGGGCAAATCAAATGACCAGTTCTGAAGAAAGCTGGGGTGAGGATATTGCTATCGATAACGCCAAAAACAGTTATGTAGTAGGATGTTTTGAAGGAAAAACAAATTTTGGTTCTCACACTCTTATTGCTTCGGGAAAATTAAATCTATTTGTCGCTAAATTAGATAGAAACGGAAAATGGCTCTGGGCCGGAAAAGCCATAACAACCCTGGGTCAAATCGACCCTAAAGCTCTTACCCTTGACTCTGCCGGAAACATCTACGTCACAGGATTATTCTATGGTAAATCCAATTTTGGTTCTCATTCCCTTACAAGTAATTCGGGAGATATGTTTCTGGCTAAAATGAATCCTGCCGGAAACTGGCTTTGGGCGATAAAAGGCATCGGGGAAAACGGATATGGTCTGGCGGAAGCTGTCGAGGTTGACAATAGCGGCAATATTTATGTGGCAGGTTGGTTCGAAGAAGAAGCTGTTTTTGGTGACCATAAACTTAAGGGTAGTGGTGATAGAGATATTTTTGTGGCAAAGCTGAATTCTAGTGTTTACTGGCTTTGGGCAAGAAAAGCAGGAGGTAATGAAGAAGATAATTTGACAGATATTGTTGTGGATAATTCCGGCAATTGCTATCTTACAGGATATTTTAGGGGAGAGACTTATTTTGGTCCCAATTCAGTAAGTAGTGTGGGGGGAGATGATATCTATTTGGCTAAGTTGGATAGAAACGGTTTATGGCAGAATGTGAAGCGAGCCGGAGGAAAATATGATGATAGGGCATTGGGAATTGATATTGATAGGCAGGATGAAAAGATATATATTACCGGCTGCTTTACCGATTTGGCTAAATTCGGAGCATATACTCTACCCGGCTATAATAAAGAGTGGGATGTTTTTACTGCTAAGGTGAATAAAAATTTAAATTGGCTGGGAGTAGAACAGGCAGGAGGTTGGAATGCTGATATGGGTTATGATATTAGTGTTTCTCAATTCGGTTTGCCAATTATCACAGGTGGTTTTCAGGATGTAGCCAGATTTGACACTCTAAAACTTTCTATTCCTGTCTCCGATAATATGAATATGTTCGCTACTCAACAGTTTGAATTTGAATATGAACCACTATCATCCAGAAAGACAGTTACCGCAAAAACTATATTTTATAAAGAATTTTTGGATTCGGATAGAGATTACCTCTGGCGGAATTTATCAGAATTAAAGCAGGTAAAAATCCACGCCGGGAAACTTGTTGTATCACATAAAAATAAGGATCGTGATTACTATAGTGTTAACTATTTTAATATCAATCCTGAAGGACAATACTACATTGAAACTGAAATAGAGCATACAGGTGGTGTGAAGGATTGGGGCTATGGTTTGGTTTGGTTAATGAAGGATTCTGATAATTTCAACTCTTTCGAATTATCTGCTGACGGTCATTTTTGTGTTAATTCTAATCAGAATGGAGAATTCAAAAAAATATTAGATTGGAAAAAGGATGAGATTATTAATTTGGACGCTCCCAATGTACTGACAGTTGTTAAACAGAAGCAAACAATAAATTTCTATATTAATGGTAAACTGGTATTTTATAAAAATTATTCAGAGTTTTATAATAATTTTTTTGGCAGACGAGTGGGGGTTTTTGTTAGAAAAAATCAGACTATTGAAGCTGATTATTTAAAAATTTCAACTGATCAGGGAAAATCTGTAATACAATCTGCAGGAGATATGATTATAGAAAATATGAACAGAAAAATGTATGAAGAAAATGGAATTTTACCTGATAAAGAAGAATATTGGAAAGATTAGTATTAGAACATATTATTGAACCCAATTTTCAACCTGGAGATCTGTTACTCGCTTAAATTCTTTTATGTTGTTTGTAACCAAAGTTAATTTCTCAGCTCTGGCATGTGCACCTATCATAAGATCGTATGCCCCAATAATCTGACCCCTTTTTTCTAGATTCGCTCTTATTTTACCATATTCAATTGCTGCGGATTGCCCAAATGGTAATATTTCAAAAGGAGCTAAAAAGTTGGTTAGAGCAACTCTGTTTTGAGCTTCAAACTTACTTTTTTTCACACCGTATTCTAATTCAGCCAAGGTTACACTAGAAATACTAAAATCCCCGATATTAAATTCTTTCAATTTTTCCAAAACTCTAGCCGGCTTCTTCTTTATTAAGTATATACAGATATTTGTATCCAGCATAAAAATCATATCTACATTACCTTTCTTGAATTTCCGGTTGATTGCGATTTTTCATAAAGTCATCGGAAAAGTGTAATACACTATTCTCCAAATTTTCCCAGGTTTTATCTTTTGGAATTAATACAACAAATTCACCCACTTTATTAATTAATACTTCAGAGTCATCAAAACGATACTTCTTTGGTAGTCGTACTGCCTGACTTCTTCCGTTTTTGAATAATTTTGCAATATCCATAATTATATGCTCCTTTTATTTTGGTATATATCGTAATATATATCATTTCGATTTTTTGTCAATTAAATTGTCCATTATTAATCAAGAAAATTGGTTATTATCAATAAATTTGACAATCAGAATCCACTTTTAAGGTTTGTCTAAATGCTAAAAAGAGCAAGTAATATCAACAGTAATGTTAAATTGGCTTTTATATTTACTATCCTCCAATCTCTGGGTCGGGGAATCTGGATGGGCAATATCTTTAGCCTTTATATAATCCTTTTTGTAGAAGAAGGTGGGGGTATGTTTGGCTTATCAGGCAATGCTCTTTTGGGTCTCACCGCCGGTGTTTCAGGTATTGCCATGACTGCTATTGTGTTTCCCGCAGGAATTTTTACGGACAAACATGAAAGACAGGTAATGCTGCGAATTGCAGGAATTGTGGGTGTTGCTGCCATGATATTTTTGTCTGCTGCCAGTAGCCTCAGTCTTATTTTTCTTGCAATGCTCTTATGGGGAGCTTTTCAAGGCATGTCTCGACCTGCTTTTGAATCCATTGTGGCTGATTCTCTTAAAACGGGTAAGCGCTCCGGCATTTATGCCAAGATTCACCTAGTGCGTCAAATAGGCATGGCTTCAGGTCCTTTTTTAAACGTTATCCTTTTCCTGTTTCTGGGTGATAAATGGGACATCGAAATCCTCAAACCTGTTATGCTGGTAGGTATTGGTATTTCCATGGCTTCCTGCATCTCCCTCTTTTTCTTTAGAGATTCCCGATCTATGGGACTGGAAAGCGAATCTATGTATCATACGGAAACCGGAGATGAAAAAGACACATCGGAAGCGGGTTCCAAATTAACTAAACGCATTCCTATACTGCTGGTTACTTCCAACATCATCATTGGTATGGGGGCAGGTATGTCCATAAAGTTCTTTCCTGTATTTTTCCGTTCTATCTACAGCCTCCGACCAATCTCCGTGCAGCTGATTATTGGTATGACAGCTGTTTTTACCGGTTTGTTCGGTGTACTGGCTCAAAAATTTTCCCTTAAAAAAGGTAGAGGTGAGATGATTTTTGCAGTACAATTTGCTGCAACAATCTGCCTTATCATCATCGGATTTTATCCGGCTTTATTTTTGCTGGTGCCCTTATTCATACTGCGTGGTTCGCTTATGAATGCAGCTCAGCCCCTAAGCAGATCAATACTTATGGATGTAGTTCCCAAAAAACATAGAGGTAAATGGAATTCCGCCGAAACAATCGCCTGGGGACTCTTTTGGAATGCTTCAGCTGTGATAGGTGGTTTTCTCATAGGAGAAAACAACTTCCAGCTCTGTTTTTTTATCACGGCTGGTATTTATATTATCGGAACCATTCCTATTCTTATGCTTATTCCCCTGGTTCATAAAGAGACATACTAGAATAATTCTAATTCATTTGCGCCTCCCCAAAAATTAACCATAGAATGTTATGAGTTACAGTTTTGATGGTATTAGATATTATTTATAGGGGATAGTAGTACTCCTATCTGTTAGGACTTTTTGTTGTTAGACCTAGAAAAAATGTGCAGGCTACTACCAGAAATATAAAAAAAATTATCAACAATTATACTTGGAGTCAATCTTAAAAAAAAGGGATATTGCAAGTTATAATTTAATTTCTTGACAAAAAAGTTCATTGTTTTCATAGTAAATCGTTTTATATTGTTGATTCAATAAATATTTAGTTAGTATTACAAATAGTTAATCAATTTTGGAGATAATCATGAAAAAATTTGTAATTTTAGTTTTTATTTTTATTTCGATTACAGCTCTGATGTTTGCTGCAAACAATTGTGTGGAATTTAATGCAAGTGGCCCTAGAGATAATTCTCAACGTATTTCGGTCCCAACCACAGGAATAAGTGCTAGTTCAGGATCTGTTTCATTATGGTTTAATTATAATAGTAGGTCAGCTACTGAAAGATATAGGTTTTTTGGACATGTACAACCTCGTGATGAATGGAAAAATAGAATTTTTATTGGTGACGATCCGGCTGGTGGAGGCGAATTTGAGCATGATTTTTATATAGGTCTTGGCGATACTTGGGATTTAGATACTAATATTTTTATTCCTGAAATCGGAACTTGGTATCACGCAGTACTTACATGGGATAATGGAGATTATGTTTTTTATTTAGATGGAGGGCAAGAGTCATTAGGTACATATGATAGTCTTATTACAATAGCTGATTCTGCAGATATTGGGAATAGTGGTAAAGTAGATGACCAAATTTATGCACCCAACGCTAAAATAGATAATATGCGTATTTATAACCGAGCTTTAACCTCAACCGAAGTATCAGACTTATATACAAGTGAAATCTCGGGACCCACCAACGGTTTAGTAGCTCACTGGAAATTCGATACGGGCAGTGGAACAACTGCCTACGATGATACCAGCAATGATAATGATGGTACATTGATTAATGGTGTCAGCTGGGCTACTTCACTTGCACCACTACCGGTTACGCTTTCCTCTTTCACCGCCTATTATTCCGAAAATGGTCCTGTTTTGCATTGGATTACCCAAAGTGAGGATGATAATATTGGCTGGAATATTTACCGAAACGATGAAAACGAGCTTAACAATGCAGTAAAGGTTAATACAGATTTAATTGATGGTCAGGGAACCACTGCAGAACCCAGTTACTATAACTACTCCGATAATAGTGAAGAACTTACAATTGGCACTACCTATTACTACTGGCTGGAGAGTCTGGACTTGAGCGGACAAACTCATGTATATGATAACAGCCTGGTTACTATCACTATACCCGATCCCACTAACCAACCACCCAATTATGAAAAACCAGTTGTGTATAGTCTTAATGCCGCACCCAACCCTATGCTTGATCAGACGGATTTTCATTTTACCCTGGACAGAGATGCAATGGTAAATATTTCCATTTATAACCTCAAAGGTAAGCTCATAAAAAAGCTACCTGCTATAGCTGCCAACTCAGATGAAAAAATGACAGTTTACTGGAACGGAAAAGATTCTAACAATAAGCGATTATACTCCGGTATCTATCTTTATAAGCTAGGAGTAAATGGCAAGACAATTAAGACTAATAAGTTGCTAATTATCAGATAATACTAAATAAATAGTTAATTAATTTGGAGATGAACATGAAAAAATTTGTAATTTTAGTTTTTAGTTTATTATTCATTCCTCTGCTTGCTTTAGCGCAAGGGCCAGGAGGCTATTGCCTGGATTATGAAGGAAATGATTGGGTTAAGATAGCAGATAATGATACATTAGATAATACTAACACATTGACTATCGAGTTTTGGGTATATCCTGATACTTTAGATGGAGAGGTCAGAGGTGTTATATCCAAGCGTACTTCATGGGATGATAATAATTCTTACGGTGTCTTTTTCTGGGAAAGTGATCATCTATTTATTGATTTAGATGGTGATAATGATAGAATCGAATTAAGTAAGACCTTCACAGTTAATAAATGGTATTATGTTGCTATCGTTTACGATGGAGCTTTGTCAGAAGCTAATAGGGTTAAGGTTTATGTTGCAGATGCAGCAGATGATACAGTTACACTTTCTACAACTAGTTCAGAATCTAGCACAGCTATACCTAATAATACTTCAGATTTGTACATAGGAAAATTAAATATATCTGACGAACCGGATTATGGTTGTTTTGCAGGCTCAATTGATGAAGTTCGTATCTGGAACGTTGCTCGAGAAGAAGCTAATATAAATGAAAATTTTAAAAAGGAGATTAGTGGCAGTTCTTCAGGTTTGGTAGCATACTGGAGATTTAATGAGAACACAGGCCAAACTGCCTACGATTCGACCAGCAATGATAATAATGGACAATTGGGAAGTACTTCCGGTGTAGATGCTAATGATCCCAGCTGGGTTGATTCATATGCGCCACTACCGGTTACGCTTTCATCTTTCACCGCTTATTATTCCGAAAATGGTCCTATTTTGCATTGGATTACCCAAAGTGAGGATGATAATATTGGCTGGAATATTTACCGAAACGATGAAAACGAGCTTAACAATGCAGTAAAGGTTAATACAGATTTAATTGATGGTCAGGGAACCACTGCAGAACCCAGTTACTATAACTACTCCGATAATAGTGAAGAACTTACAATTGGCACTACCTATTACTACTGGCTGGAGAGTCTGGACTTGAGCGGACAAACTCATGTATATGATAACAGCCTGGTTACTATCACTATACCCGATCCCACTAACCAACCACCCAATTATGAAAAACCAGTTGTGTATAGTCTTAATGCCGCACCCAACCCCATGCTTGATCAGACGGATTTTCATTTTACCCTGGACAGAGATGCAATGGTAAATATTTCCATTTATAATCTCAAAGGTAAGCTCATAAAAAAGCTACCTGCTATAGCTGCCAACTCAGATGAGAAAATGATAGTTTACTGGAACGGAAAAGATTCTAACAATAAGCGACTAAACTCCGGTATCTATCTCTATAAACTAGGAGTAAATGGCAAGACAATTAAGACTAATAAGTTGCTAATTATCAGATAATACTTAATACATAGTCAATTAAAAAATAGTTTTTTGAGATAAATTAACCCTGGTTTGAGTATCAGGGTTAACTTTTTTAATACCTACCAAATTGATAATTTTATTATAGTAATTAAGCAAAATATTAGGCAAATTAAATATTTCTCAATGAAAAAATCTGCAATAATTAGTATCTTTTGTATAATTATATAAATTAAATTTTAAAAATACTGCCGGTATAAAAGTATAATAAATTTTATTTTTTCCTCTTTTGACTGGCTTCCAGTAAAATGAAAGAAATAACAAAAAATAAAATACTTGACCTTACTCAATTAGATAAAGTAATTTAGCTTTAATAAAGAAACTAAAGGTGCGGATATTATGAGAAAAAATTTAATTGTTTTTACCTTTTTCCTTATTGCTATTTTACAAGCTAATACTCTATCTGCAGTTTCTTATATTACAAACCTGCAGAGAGAAGATAACAGCTTTGGAGAAT
>JAGXLO010000164.1 GCA_018334695.1 Candidatus Cloacimonadota bacterium | reverse complement strand
AGTTGCAAATGGGTGGAAAAAAAAGATTATAGTGAAGTTTTTGAGGCATTAGATAAGAAAGAAGTGTTTGCAGGTGTAACCAATAAGTATTTTGGTGAAAAACATGAAACTGAATTTGCAGTTGAAAGAACACCTTTTATATTCCAGCCGGTTAAACTGCATTATGCTTTTCCCAAAAATTCTAAAATTGCCCCTAATCTGATAAAATCTATTGATGAGCGTATTATAAAATTGAGAAGAAATGATAATTCTGTATATTACAATTTTATTGATAAAAATCTCGGCGCAAGTGATAAAATCACTGTTTTTCCGAAATGGTTAATAATTTTGCTGGCAGCAATTTTATTTATGGCTGTTTTTTTTCTGGTATTTGTCTTCATTCTCAGACATAAGGTTAAACAGCAGACCAAAAAACTTAGACAAAATCTCGAGAAACGCGAACAAGCAGAAGAAGAACTAAAAAAGTACAAAAAACATCTGGAAGAGATGGTAAAGGAGAGGACCAGTAAATTAGAACAAACTCAAAAACAATTGATTGGGAGACAGCGACTTGCAACCTTAGGTGAGTTTGCAGGAAGCCTTTCCCACGAGATCAGAAATCCATTGGCAGTAATAGATAGTTCAGTTGTGAATCTGCAACTGCAAAATTATACAGATGAACATTTGGCTAAACATCTAAATAGAATTCGCGAGGCGGTTAAAAAATCGGAGAGGGTCATAAATTCATTACGTCGTTTAATACAAAATGGGCAACCTGTATTAAGAGAGCTGGAAATTAATAATATAATAAGAAATATGAAAGATATTTCGGAGATTCCTCCAAATATAAATTTAAATTTGAATTTATCTGAACAAGAAATATTTATCAAGGGTGATGAAATGCAGCTTAAGATATGTTTTGATAATTTGATTCGAAATGCTCTGGATGCTTTGGAGGATGGAGGTGAAATTGAAATAGATACTACGTTAAAAGAAAATGATAAATGTATAATAATTATAAAAGATACAGGCAAAGGAATCGCGCCGGAAGAATTTGATAAAATATTTGAACCACTTTATAGTACTAAAGCTTTCGGTATTGGTTTTGGCTTATCTCTGGTAAAACAAATCGTAGAATCACATAAGGGGGAGCTAAATATTGACTCAGAACCGGGAAAGTGGACAAAAGTAACAATAATATTCCCCATAACTGAAAGAAAAGACTAATTGCTTTATGGGAAATTCAATTTGGTAAAATATTTCTTAGTATATAATTTACTTAGGTTTGATTCGCAGAATAAAATTTTTTATTTGGAACTTCTTGACAGTGTTCACAAAAAAATATTGGAGAGAAAATATGATATTTAAACTTATTTTCATACCGATTTGTTTATTTTTATCATTGTCTTTTTCTTATAACGAGCAGTTACTAACCATCAAGTAGGAAGGGAGCATACGCTATGAAAAAGTCCGGCAAAAAAGGTATGAAGATTTTATATATTACTTCTCCTATTTTATTTACTGCTTTTATGGCTGGAGCCAAAGCAATCATAGAGCAAAAGGACCACCTGAATAAAATAAATGTCTATCCTGTGGCTGATGCGGATACAGGGACGAATCTTGCTTCTACCATGCGCTTTATAATGGAAAATAGTAAGCTCTATAACTCTTTGAAAGATACCATGCATTCCATCGCTGATTCTGCTTTAAGCGGAGCTCGAGGTAATTCCGGTATTATTTTTGCTCAATTTATTCATGGCATTCGAGAGGAAATGGCAAACAGAGACAAAATTAGCATGAAACATTTTGTGGAAACCATCAGTAAATCTGTAAAATACGTTTATGATTCTGTATTGGAGCCCACTGAAGGGACAATTATCACAGTTATTGAGGATTGGTCCAAAGCCAATGAAGAGCATCATCATAATGTAGAGGATTTTACAGAGCTCATGCTGAAATCTTTTTCCAGAGCCAAACAGTCTCTAAAAGATACTCCCAAGAAACTAAAGGTTCTGGCACAAAATAACGTAGTTGATGCAGGAGCTCAAGGATTTGTGAACTTTCTGGAGGGAATTTTAACTCAGTTGAAAAGAGGTAAACTCTTTTTAAAGCCCGACAAAAATACATTTAAAATTCCAGAGGAAAAATTTGATCACTCAATAACTGCCTCGGGTGATATTAAATATCGTTATTGTACGGAAGCTATTATTTCGGATGCCAAAAGAGAAATCCAATATTTCCGAACACTTTTACAAAAATATGGTGATTCCGTTATTGTTGCCGGGTCTTCTCGCAAAACTCATCTTCATCTGCATACAAATTCACCGGGAGAATTGTTTCAGCAAATAAAGGATGTCGGCACTATTGAATATACAAAAGTCGATGATATGAAACGACAGTATCAGGTTAGTCACAATCGTAAATATAAAATTGCCCTGGTTACCGATTCTGCTTCTGATCTGCCGCGGGAGATGATCGAAAAATATCAAATTCAGGTTATTCCATTCAAGATAGTCTTTGGTAAAGATGTATTTATTGATAAATTAACTCTGCAACCCCTTCAGTTCTACAAAATGTTAAAAAATCAAAAGCTTATTCCCAAAAGCTCGCAGCCTGATGTTCAGAGTATAAAAAATTTTTATGATCATTTAACAACTTATTACGACAAGATAATTGCAATTCATATTTCAAGCAAGCTCACAGGTGTGTATGACAGCACTCAATATGTAGTTGCCGATTATAAGGACAAGCAGATTGCAGTTATTGACTCAAAGCATCTTTCTGCTTCTGAGGGCTTAATAACAGCCAGAATAGCCCGAGCTATTGATAGAGGTGATGAATTTGCCAGTATTGTGAAGAAAGCGCGAGAGTGGGTAAAGAAGACGGAAATTCTTACAGATATCTATACTCTGGAATATCTGGTAAAAGGTGGTAGAATTAGTCCTTTAAAGGGATTTATGGCAAAATTGATGAACTTGAAACCGATTGTCTCTGTGGATGAAGAAGGTAAGGGGATTGCTTTTGGTAAATCATTTAGCAGACGCGGGAATATGAAAAAAATCATTAAATCAGTAACAACGGCAGCCCGAAAAAACAAATTTTGGAATTACGCAATTGTGCATTCTAGCAATTTATCCAGAGCCAAAAAATATGCAGTTAAATTAGAAAATGAATTGGGCTTCCCCCCTCTCTACATAGTAGATATTTCTCCGGTGATAGGTGTGCATAATGGATTGGGTACAGTTGCCGTAACTTATATGACAGAATAGGAGAAAATATGGGTTTTTTCCAAGTGTATTTAAATGGATTCATACTTGTCATGATCATGATGACATTGGTTTGGATAGCCAGTGTAATAATAAAGAATGTAAGTATTGTTGATATTTTCTGGGGGTTTGGATTTGTGCTTTTGAGCTGGCTCTATTTTTTTCAGACAGATGGATATCTGGTGAGGAAAATTATCTTACTGGTTCTGGTAAATATTTGGGGACTACGTCTTACTATCTATATTTTATGGCGTAATTGGGGCAAAGAAGAGGATTATCGTTATCAGGAGTTTCGCAAAAAACATGGCAAAAAATACTGGTGGTACAGCTTTTTTCATACGTTTTTAGTTCAGGGTTTACTA
>JAGXLO010000008.1 GCA_018334695.1 Candidatus Cloacimonadota bacterium | reverse complement strand
ACCTACATCATAGTAATCATTAATATTATCAAGTCCAACTACGTCATAATTCATATTAATAAGTCTCTTGCAGAGATGAAATCCGATAAATCCTGCTGCTCCCGTAACAAGTATCCTTTTTTTATTCTTCATAATTTTTTCCTTTTCAAAAATGTTTTATATTATAAATACAGCAAATAAACTAAAATCGTAACAACAACACCGATGAAGATATTCATGGGAATACCTATTCTCATAAAATCTTTAATTTTATAACCACCAGCACTATAGACCATAAGGTTAGTTTGATAACCAATGGGACTAACAAAACTTGAGGATGCAGCCATAGCTAAGGTTATAAATACCGGTTCCATGGGAAGACCGTTTGATTTAGCGATGGTGAGGGCAACGGGAAACATTAGAGCTGCGACAGCATTATTCTGTATTAGCCATGTACAAAGACTGGTTAAAACATATAAACCAGCGATTATTCCTATAGAGCCAAATACATTCAGTGGTTCTATCAAATTATCCGCTATTACAAAAGCTAACCCAGAATTTTCTACTGCTTTTCCAATACCCAGAGAGGAAGCAATTATTACCAGTATTGGCCAGTCAACAGAATTCTGTGCTTCCTGGAGACTAATTATATTAAGCAGTAGCATCAAAATTGCAGCTCCTGCGGCTGCGATGATTATTGGTACAATATTGAAAGCGGCAAATAAAACCATACCCAATAAAATTACCAAGGCAGTATTAGATTTCCAAGATGGTTTGGTATGAATATTAATACTGGATGTTACAAGAGAAAAGTCATTAGAATTATACCATCTGCGACCAAATCCTCTGCGAGCAAGAATAAAAAGGGTATCTCCAAATCTTAATTTGATATTTCCAACCTTCTTATTTATTCTCTCACCGCTTCTATGAATTGCCAAAATTACAGCATTATACTTCTTTCTAAACTGGCTCTCGCGCACTGTTTTACCAATAAGTGGAGACACATTAGATACAACTGCTTCATATGTCTTTAATTTGTTTGAATCTACATCTGATACATTGAAATGTGGCTTCTTCACTATTTTGAGACCACTTATCTTTTGTAGCTCATAAATAGTTTCAGGCAACCCAGTAAAAAACAATCTGTCATCTTCCTGTATTTTTTCATGGGGTGTTACAGGGGTTATTATTCTATCGTCTCTAATAATTTGGAAAAGAAACAATCCTTTCAGATGACGCAATCCTGCTTGTTTTATTGTATCACCAATATGTGGATAATTTTCTCCTACTATAACTCCGGCAACAAATTCGCGGGTGGTTTCATCCAATTTGTTAATCAGTTCACGGCGTCTGGGTAAAAATTTTTTGCCCAGAGAAGCGACAAAAACAATTCCTAGTATCGCTGTGGGAACACCCACTAAACTAAGCTGAAAGAAGCTAAAACCTTTATATCCATTTGACAGCAATAAGCCATGGATAACTAAATTTGTACTCGTCCCAATCAAAGTACAAATACCGCCTAGCAGAGCAGAATAAGAAAGCGGAATCAGGAATTTAGAGGCAGGTATATTTGTTCTGCGCGACCATTTTTTAATAACATGTATAAGAGATGCTACAATTGGGGTGTTATTCAAAAAAGCAGAAAAAAACGCCACCGGAAACATAAGTCTCATATACCTATTAAAGCTTTTTACCTTATGTTCTCCCAAAAGAATATTAATGATTTTCTTTACGAGCCCGGAACTTTTCAAAGCTGCACTAATAATAAAGAGAAAACCAACCGTCAGCATACCAGTATTGGAAAAACCGGCAAATGCCTCGTCGATTGTTATAACATTTCCTAAAATCAACAAAAACAGAGCTGAAAAAACAATGAGCGATGGTTTTATTTTTTCAGTCACCAGCCCAATCGCCATTAATATGACAATTATACCAGTGAATAGTGCCTGATTTTCCATAAATTTTTCTACATTTTAAGCTCGTTTTATTCCGGAATTATCTCCTTGTCTCTCAGATAGTGTATTATTCTCTTTGCTGATTCAATGACGTCTAATTTGTCTGTCTCCAGAACAATTTCAGGATTTTCCGGCTCTTCATAAGGAGCAGATACTCCTGTGAAGTTTTTAATTATTCCTTCTCTTGCTTTTTTATATAGCCCTTTAGGATCTCTGTTTTCACATACACCAACAGGAGCTTGAACATATACTTCTACAAAGTCACCTTTATCCACGAGATAACGGGCTTCATCTCTACCTTTTTTATATGGTGAAATAAATGATGTAATAACTATGGTTCCTGAATCAGAAAACAATTTTGCAACTTCTCCAATTCTTCTAATATTTTCTCCTCTATCTTCAGGAGAAAAACCAAGATTCCTGTTTAAACCCTGTCTTACATTATCGCCATCAAGGGTAAAAACATGGCAACCTCTTTCAAAGAGAAAAGCTTGCAATTCAGTTGCTATAGTAGATTTTCCGGATCCTGATAGTCCTGTCAACCATATCACCACACCTTTATGTCCATTTCTTCTTTCTCGGTCTTGCTTGGAAATTCCCGTATCATGCCAGGTAAGATGATCACTTTTTATTGTTTTTTCCTTATGTCGTTTTTTTCTTTCATAATATTCTTCTAAAACTTCTACAACAGGTTCACGAATAACTCTGTTATCTACAGGCATACCTTCGCGCAGCTGTTTTCGTAGTTTTTTACCAGAAATATGAAATGGCTTTAAATCAGGATAATCTTTAATCAAACGCACTTTACCCAATTCTTCAAAATAAGCAGCAAATCCAACCTTAGCGGGTCTAATTTTCAATTCTCCTTTAAGGTTATCAAAAATGTGATGAGCATCAAAATCACCCCAAACAGCTTCACCATCATCAAATGGGGCATCAGCATGCTTTCTGCCAATAATGATATCTGTAAATCCAAAATTCTGTCTATAGATTGCATGCATAACAGCCTCTTTTGGACCTGCATAGTACATTTTTACATCAAGCCCAATCAATGCCATCTGTTCATTTAAATCGTATCCAGCTTTTTTCCAAATACTTTTATCTTTATCACCCTCACCTAATTTTCTGCTTTTTATTAAAGCTTCGTATGTTTCCATACGCACATCAGCAGGTACATCATCGGATTTTGTGGCTCCAACTAAAGGGTTTAAAACAGCTCCTGCAAAATGTCCTTCTTTTGTCAATTGCTCTGCTGCATAGACCATAGCATACTCATGAGCTCGATGCAGAGCATTTCTGGTTTGAAATGCCATAATTCTTTCCCATTTTCTTTCTGCAAACATAGCCCTAGTCTCTGCCGGGGAAAGCATATACTTTCCAAATTCAGGATAATTTAAGCGAGGTAAAGCCCAGATATCTCCAGCAATAAGATACTTCCTTTCATCATTATTAACAATTTTAGGTCCGGGATGATCTTTTCTATCTGTGCCATAGACTTTTTGATTATAGTAATCTTTATCAAAGGGATAAACTTCTTCCAATTCGATAACTCCTACTATAACTCCTTCTTTAGTTTTTATTGTAACATTTTCACCGATAGTAAAATTATTAACTTCTTGCTTGGAAGCAGGAAAGACAATTGGTATGGTCCAGGCAAATTTCTTGCCATTTCTTTCAATTACCTCTTCGTCCAAAACCTGATAAAATTCATCTTTACCCATTGGTCCTGTAAGTGGAGAAAGCCCACCATCTGCCAATCTATAAAACATAGAAAGATCTGCATCGCTTATTGTATACATATCATTCTTTTTAGCTTTTCTAACAAATTTTTCTCGCTCTAATTCAGGTATTATCCGATAGACAAGTCCCATACCACCATGCGCTTCTGGAATTACATTTGACATCAATTTATCTCCTATCTTATTTTTTTAATCAAAAAATTAAAGGGTCATTTATAGTGTCAAGATTAGTATCATCACAATTTTGTAGTACACTATTATTACTAAATTTAAATAAAGTTGTTTACGATTGAAAATTTATAATTATTTGCCTTGCGCCTATTTATTAATCCTATCCAAAAAAGGTTCAATATATTCTCTATTTACATTCATACCCAATTCAATATATTCTTTGTTTGTTCCATGAAAATCCGAGCCTGCAGTAATTACTAATTCATATTTTTTTGCATATTTTAAATATTGTTCAATTTGTTTGTCTGTATGTTGTGAATAAAATACCTCTATACCTTGCAATCCATAACTCCTCAATTTTTTTATGAGACTTTCCAAATCTTCTTCATCTAGTTGTGTTTGATAAGGATGAGCCATAACAGGTATGCCATTTGATTGTAGGATCAATTCGATAGCTGTATCTGGAGCTAAACGCTTCTTATTCAAATATAGAGGAGCGCCTTTTTTTAGATATTTATCAAATGCTTCCTGGTAAGAATTTACATAACCCTTTTTATCCATCAAACTGGCGAAATGTGGTCTGCCAACAATTTCTCCTTTTGCTTCTTCTTTTAATTCTTCCCACGTAATATGAAATCCTCTATTTTTCATATTAGCTAACATCTTGTGATTCCTGTTTTTTCGATAATCTTGCAGTTCGTTCAGTTTTTTATTCAATTTTAAATTGTTTTTATTAAAGTTATAACCAAGAATATGTAAAGTTTTTGAGAATTCTGCACTTATTTCTACTCCGTTGATAAAATTCAATTTATCTGGTATTTCTGATATTTCTTCTAATGCTTCGATATTATCGTGGTCAGTAATAGATAAATATTTCAAATTATTGGAAATAGCAGTTTTTACCAGTTCATTCGGTGTATAAGAACCGTCTGAAGCAGTAGTATGGGTATGTAAATCTAATTTCATATTTTCCTTTCTATTAAAAAATAAAAAAAGCCGAGAATTTTACTTCCCGGCTTTTCAAAGAAGACAGACCAATTCAAGATTGTTGTAAAATATGTATCTTCTGAGCTCTAATCAACAACTTTGAATGTGTATTTCCATTTTTGTCTTCCCAGGTGTTTTGTTTAAGAACACCTTCAACTATTAAGGGTGAACCTTTATCAGAGTTTTTCTCAACTCTTTCAGCAAGACTTCCCCAAATTTCACAATCTACAAAGGTTGTCTCCTGTTGCCAATCCTTATCTTTATTAAGATAAGAACGATTGTTAGCCAATGTGATTTTACATAACGCAGTGTCGTTATCTCCCACGTATTGCACTTCAGGTTTTCTAACAAGATTTCCTGAAATGGTAATTTGGTTGATATTAGGTGCTCTATTTGTCATAGAACTGACCTCCCTATATTTATTTATTCTTGTATTAATACAAGAATCTGAGGATACATTATAAGCTATTCATATTATGTCAAGAAATACAATTTTTTATCGTAGAAATGATGTAATCTTGTTGTTTTTTATTTAATTCGCTATAGACAGGAATAGATAGAACATGTCCTGCGGCATCTTCTGCTACGGGAAAATCTTCTTTTTTATAATTCAAATAGGAAAAACATTCCTGTAGGTGTAACGGAATTGGGTAATAAATAGCATTACCAATGTTAGATTCATTAAGAGCTTTTTGGACTTCATCACGATTGTCTAGCCATAATGTATATTGATTATAAATCATACGATTTCCTGATTTCACCATAGGAGTTTTTACAGCTTCGGATAAATTTGTATCATAGTATTCTGCATTATTTTGTCTTTGTTGGTGCCACTCTTCTAATAAAGGTAATTTTTTAAGGAGTATAGCTGCTTGAATTGCATCAAGTCTGAAATTTCCCCCAATTATTTTATGGTGATACTTGGGTTTACTACCGTGATTTCTCAAAATTCTTATTTTTTCTGCTAATTCTTGATTATTAGTGGTAGCAATTCCTCCATCTCCAGCGCAACCTAAATTTTTACTTGGGAAGAAAGAAAAACAGCCAACATCTCCTAGAGAACCAGCTCTTTTTCCATTTTGTTCAGCTCCTATTGCTTGGGCTGCGTCCTCAATTACATGCAAATCGTGCTTTTCTGCAATTTTATTTATCTTATCCATATCACACATTTGTCCAAAAAGATGTACCGGCATTATAGCTTTTGTTTTTTCAGTTATGGCATCCTCAATCATATCTGCATTGATGTTATATGTATTCGGTTCGATATCGACGAAAACCGGTTTGGCTCCTACCCTGTAAATTGATCCAGCCGTAGCAAAAAAAGTAAAAGGAGTAGTTATTACTTCATCGCCAACTCCAATATTCAAAGCCATTAACGATACAAGTAGCGAATCCGTACCAGAAGATACACCAATAGCATATTTGCAATCACAGTAATTTGCTATTTGTTCTTCAAGTTCTTCTATCTTGGGACCTCCAATAAATCTTTTTGTGGCAAAAACTTCACGGAAGGCTTCAAAAATTTCATCTTTGATGGGCTCATATTGTGCATCCAAATCTAACATTGGTACTTTCATAATATCCTCTTGTTTCTATTTATTCTTTATCAAGATTATTTTTTAAAAGTTGTTTATCATTCACTTTACCAAACTCTCGGGCTGGTGAACCAAGGACTATTTTTTCTTTAGGAACATCTTTTGTTACAACAGAACCTGCCGCAACCATTCCATCCTGCTCAATTGTTTTACCGGGCAGTATAGTGGCATTAACTCCAATTCGTCCTCCTCTTTTAATCGTTATACCTTGGAAGTGTTGATATCGTTCTTTATCCCTTCCCATATAATTATCATTGCTTGTTGCAACTGCAGGAGCAATAAAACAATAATCCTCGATTTTGGAATAGGCAGTTATATAAACATTGGTTTCAAATTTATTTCTGTTCCCGATTTCAACAAAATTTTCGATTGCCACGTTTCTTCCGATAATATTTAAATTTCCGATTGATACATTCTCTCTTATAGTTGACATATCTGCTATTAGGTTTTTTTTACCAATAGTACAACCAATATAAATAACAACATTAGCACCTATCAAACAGTCATCATCAATATTAGCAGGTTCAAATTTATCTGCCTTAAAGATGCTACGGGGAGAAAATAGAGGATTTTTACCAATTATTGTATTATCGTCTATTCTAACTGCATTGCCAATTTTCGAACCATTATGGATAATAACATTATGTCCGATTAAGCAATTTTCTCCGATTTCAACATTTTCTTCTACAATAGTATTAAAACCAATTTTAGTATTTTGGCCTATCTTAGCAGAATCAGAAATATGTTTTGTCATAATAATCACCAACTTATAAGTATTTATTTAGTATGCCAACTTTATCCAATTTTTCCCAGGTAAAATCTTTATCATTCCTGCCAAAATGTCCATAAGTAGCGGTTTTCTCATAAATGGGTCGTTTTAAATCAAGTTCAGAAATAATGTCAGCCGGTTTAAGTGGAAAGTGTTTTTTAATTATCTCAATTAATTTATCATTAGAAATTTTACCGGTACCAAAGCTATTGACCCATAAGCTTAGAGGTTGTGCTACACCTATCGAGTAAGATATTTGAACTTCAAATATATCGGCTAAACCTGCTGCTACGATATTTTTTGCAATATAACGCATGGCATAAGTTGCACTTCTATCTACTTTAGATGGATCTTTTCCGGAAAATGCTCCTCCACCATGACGTCCCATTCCACCGTAAGTATCTACTATAATTTTTCTTCCGGTTAAGCCGGCATCAGCCTGTGGTCCACCAATTACGAATTTACCAGTTGGATTAATAAATATTTGTATATTTTCATTCCACATATCTTTAAGAACAGGTTTGATAACTTCTTTCTTGATATCCGTTCTTAATTCATTTTCGCTATATTTGTTTTCATTTATGTGTTGGGAAGAAACGACTACTGTATGGATTCCTTTTGGTTTTCCTTTTACATACTCTACAGTGATCTGTGCTTTCCCATCTGGTCCCAGATTGGATAATATACCACTTTTTCTCACATCAGTCAATCTCTTAGTTAATTTATGTGCAAAAATTATTGGCATAGGCATGAATTCAGGAGTCTCGTTACAGGCATATCCAAACATCATTCCTTGATCTCCGGCACCCTGCTCTTTTTGGTCTCCTTTTCTGGAGTCAACTCCAATACTTATATCTTGGGACTGGGGAACAATACTAGACATGACTCCACAACTCTCATAATCAATACCAAATTCTGTAGTTGAATAGCCAATTTTTTTTAATACATTTCTTGTAACTTTATCAACATCAACAAAACCTTTGGTAGTGATTTCTCCAAATACCCATATTGTACCGTTTTTTGCAGCTGTCTCAACAGCTGTGCGTGAGTTAGAGTCCTGTCTTAAACATTCATCAAGTACTGCATCACTAATCTGGTCACATATTTTATCGGGATGACCTTCTGTAACTGATTCCGATGTAAATAGTTCAATATTTTTTTTCATCATTAATTCCTCAAAACTCTCTTTAAATGTTAATTCTACGGTAATATTCCAGCTTATCCTTTTTCGATTTTATGTAAGACTCATTAATTATTTTTGGTTGCATGGATAAATTATTTTTAGCAGAAATTACTTAAAATACTGAAATTTTAGTTTTGTTGAAATTTTACTGAAAGTTGGAAATGTATTTTTCATAAGATATTTATGAACAAAAAAAATTTAAGAATCTTTGTACTCCTCAGACAACATAATAATTCCGTGTTTGATTTAAAAAAAACTATTGAAGTAATAAAAACTAACTAATATTTGTTGCAGTGCCTATTTATGATTGTCGTCAATTTCTTTTTTATCATCATCAATTTTTCTTCTAATTCTATGTCCGCGTCTGTGGACAACTTCATCATTGATCTCAGGGTCACTCTTGGAAGAACCATTTTCTATATCAAACTTAAGAGAGAATAGATAATTAATAAGTTCAGAAATGTAAGTATCAGATTTAGTTTCACTCTCAGTTCCTTCTGCACTATTAAATCCGTCTGCAAAAGACAACTGAGCAACAATCATGAATAAAAAAGCAACAAAGAATATTTTTTTAATCATTTAATAATTATCCTTGGATTTTTGTTAAATTCTAGAATTTTTAATAAACGTGTCAAGAATATGTTGATTTTTTAATAATGTTTTTTTTGCAGTAAAATATTTTAAACAAAAAATTGGTAAATAATAAAAAGCACAGGCAGAGGGGAGGCCACCTGTGCTGAGGAGGTCTTATATGCGGTGTTTCAACCGCTTAAGGGGGAAACTCCTTAAAAAAATCTTTCTAATGCCATAATCAATTAGACTTATAATTTATGTCAACCTTTTTAAGCATTTTCTATTCTGATTTATCAAGCTCTTCTTCTACAAACTCTACAATCGAAATAGGAGCGGCATCTCCACGTCTAAAACCCAATTTTATTACTCTTGTATAGCCACCATCTCTATTTTTAAAATTTGGAGCGATTTCATCAAACAACTTCTGCAATAACTTTTTGTGCTTTACAATTTTTTTTGCTTGTCTTCTCGCATGTAAAGTTTCTTTCTTACCAAGAGTAATTAATCTATCTGCGATCTTACTAACTTCTTTAGCTTTTTTATGAGTAGTTTTTATTCTATTATGTTTTATTAAGCTTGATGCCAAATTATTCAGCATTGCTACTTTGTGGCTTTTTCTTCTGCCAAAATTGGTTGTACCTTTTTTTCTATGCCTCATTTCTTTCCTCAATTTCTTTTAATTTTGCCAGCTTCTCATCAATTTCAGATACGTCAGTGCCCAATTTAAGGCCATATCTTTCTAATACTTTTTTAACTTCATCCAATGACTTTTTACCAAAATTACGCAAATGTAATAGATTATCTTCGGTTAGGGCAATCAATTCCTTAACTGTATCAATCTTTGCTGCAGCCATACAATTACTACAACGTACACTCAATTCCAGTTCATCAACACTCATCTTCATAAGTTTTTTTAGGCTCTTTAACTCAGGATCAATTTCTTCTCTTTCAACATATTCTGGTTCTTTTTCAAATTCCATGATCGCTTTATAGCTGTCCTTTAATAACTTAGCCGCCAGGTTAAGAGCTGTCTCAGGAGAGACACTGCCATCTGTGTTAATTTCTAATATAACCTTATCATAATCTATTTTCTTATCTACTCGTTCAGCACCAATTTTATAATTAACTTTTTGTATTGGAGAGTAAATTGAGTCAACTGGAATAACACCTGCGGCTCTATCTTCTGCATCGTGTTCTTCTTCTCTAACATAACCAATTCCATTTCCTACCCAGAGTTCTACAAATAATTCTTTCTCTTCAGTTATTTCCATTAAATAAAGATCTTTATTAACAACTTCAATAATTTTGGGAGTAGAAATATCGCCTGCTTTTACAACGCCAGGACCTTTTGCCTTTAGTTCAATTTTTTCTTCTTTTGTCGAATCAATTTTAAGAACCAGGTCTTTCAAATTAAGTATCAATTCTATATAATCTTCTTTCACTCCGGGAATCGCCTGATATTGATGATTGAGCCCTTCTATTTTGATAAAACGGACTGCGCCACCCTGGATAGATGACAGGAGAACTCTACGTAATGAATTAGCAACAGTAGTTCCAAATCCCGGTTCAAAAGGACCTATAGTAAATTCTCCAAAAGTATTGGTTGCTACTTTTTCGTTTTCTTCTATATATGTTGGTAATTGAATCGGTTCAATTGGCTTCATAAAATCTCCTAATTATTTAGAATAGAACTCTACGATTAAACGAACATCTACATCTTGTGGCAATTGCTCTTCAGTAGGCATGCTTTTTATAACTCCTTTAAAATTAGCAGGATTTACTTGCAGCCAGCTAAATTGATCCAGAGACTTATGAGATTCCATAGCCTCTTGAATTATCGGTATTTGTCTGCTTTTTTTATCTATTTCAACTGTTTGTCCCTCTGATACTACATAAGAAGGTATATCAACTTTTTTGCCATCGACTAATATATGTCCGTGATTTACTAGATGTCTTGCAGCATTTCGGGAAGGAGCATAACCCATTCTAAAGATTATATTATCCAAGCGAGTTTCTAACAATCTCAAAAGATTTTCACCTGTTACACCAGGCAGATCTTCTGCTTTTTTAAAGAAATTTTTAAATTGCTTTTCCAATAGACCATACGTTCGTTTGGTTTTTTGTTTTTCACGAAGATGGATTGCATAATCACTTTGTTTGGATCTATAACGTTTACTCTTTTGTCCTGGTGGATAATTTTTTCGTTCCAGGCTACATTTTTTGGAATAACATCTTGATCCTTTTAAAAATAGTTTAGTTCCTTCTCTTCTGCACAGTTTACACTTTGGTCCTAAATATCTACCCATTTATATTACCTCTTAAATTCTTCTCTTTTTTGGTGGTCTGCAGCCATTATGCGGAATGGGAGTAATATCGGTTATTGACAAAACTTCCAAACCGGCAGCTTGAATAGAACGAACAGCAGAATCTCTGCCAGATCCGGGACCTTTCAGTTCGATGTGAACCTTTTTTAATCCCATATTCAAGACATCTTTCGCAACTTCAGTAGAAGTCAACTTAGCGGCATATGATGTGCTTTTCCTACTACCTTTGTAGCCAATTTTGCCACCACTAGCCCAAGCAATAACATTGCCTTTCATATCAGTTATAGTCACAATAGTATTATTGAATGATGCTTTGATATGAACAATGCCTTCACTTTCTTGTAATTTGACTTTTCTTTTCTTTTTTCTAGCTTTATTTTTTCTTTTCTTTGCCATTTAGAACTCCTACCTTCTATCTTATGATACGTCCTGAGCGTGGTCCCTTTTTAGTACGGGCGTTTGAATGTGTCTTTTGCCCATGACAAGGAAGACCAACACGGTGACGCAGACCTCTATAACAACCAATTTCTTTTAATCTATCTATATTTGTATTAATTTCTTTACGTAGATCACCTTCTATGGTATATTTTTCATCGATTATATCTCTGAGTTTACTGATCTTTTCAGTAGATAAATCTTTAGTCCTTATATTTTTATCAATATCAGCTTGTTCCAAAATTTCGTCAGAACGACTTCTTCCTATACCAAAAATATAAGTTAGGGCAATCTCTATTCTTTTATCATTCGGTAAATTTACTCCAGCTATTCTAGCCAACTTAATCCTCCTTTGTTTTAACCCTGTCTCTGTTTATGATTTGGGTTTTTACAAATAACATATATTTTTCCATGGCGTTTCACGATTTTGCAATCTTTACAACGCTTTTTTACAGATGATTTCACTTTCATTATAACCTCAAAACAAATTATTTATAACGATACACAATGCGACCTTTTGATAGGTCATAGGGAGACAATTCAAGTTTAACTTTATCTCCAACTAAAATTCTAATATAATTCATTCTCATTTTACCTGAAATATGAGCTAAAACCGTATGCCCATTTTCCAGTTTAACCTTAAACTTAGTTCCAGGCAGAGCTTCTTCCACAACGCCTTCCACTTCAATTACACTTCCTTTAGACATTACACAACTCCTTCCTTAGACAAAATTTCTGGGTTATCATCTTTAATTAACACAGTATGCTCGAAATGTGCTGAATTTGAGTGATCAGCTGTGCTAAAAACCCATTCATTTTCTATAGTCTCGGAAGTACCAATATTAAACATCGGTTCTATAGCAATAGTCATTCCATCTCGCAATCTTGGACCCGTTCCCGGTTTTCCGACGTTAAATATTATAGGTTGCTCATGCAGTTCTCTTCCTACTCCATGTCCCGTTAGATTTTCAGCTACATAAAAACCGTTCTCTTTAGCTGTTTCTTCAATAATCGCAGACAAATCACCTATGCGATTACCACTGATACATTTTTCGATAGCTCTTTCCAGAGCAAGCCTGGTAATTTTCATCAATTTTTCACTCTTTTTATCTATTTGACCAACGGCGAACGTTCTTGCACTATCACCAAAAAAACCATTTTTTTCTGCACCGATATCAATACCAATTATATCACCTTCATGCAAAATTTTTTCTTTAGAAGAATAACCATGCACAATTTCATCATTAACTGAAGCACAGATATTATACTTGAATGGCGGCAAACCATCAGTAGTAAATCCATAAAAAGCTGCTCTGGCATTGTTATCTTTTAAAATTTCCTCAGCTTTTTCATTCAGCTCCCAGGTACTCACACCGGGTTTTATCATTTCAGCTAAATTATCTAGCACAGCCGAAACGATTCTATTTGCCTCGCGCATGAATTTAATTTCGCTATCTGATTTTATTGATATCATTTATTTAGTAATTCCATTATTTGTTGATTAACTGCTTGCACATTTTGATCACCATCAACAGTAAGAAAGATAGATTTTTTTTGGAAAAAGTCAATGATTGGTGCAGTTGATTTTTCATAAACTCTTAATCGATTTTTAATAGTATCTACTTTATCATCATCTCTTTTTATCAATTTTGTGCCACATTTATCACAAATATAATCACCATCAATTTTCTTATCGGGCTTTTTATTAATTAAATTATAAACTGTATTACAATTAGGGCAGTAACGTCTGTTTGAAAGTCGTTTAACAACCTCTTCATGGTCCAGATCAATCAGAACAGCTTTGATACTTGAAGCCTCATTTACATAGGTTAATTCTAAAAATTCTTTTGCCTGAGTTTTATTTCGCGGAAAACCATCAAATACAGCACCCGGGTAACAGTCAGCGCTTTGTAAGCGTTGTTTAAGAATGTCGAATACAATCTCATCTGGTACCAACTCACCTTTGTGCATGAATTTATTAGCTTTTTTGCCAAGTTCCGTACCGGCATCAATTGCATTTCTTAGTATATCTCCAGTAGAGATATGTGGTAATTCGAGCTTTTCGGAAACCATCTTAGCTTGAGTTCCTTTACCTGCTCCAGGTGGGCCTAAAAGAATAACAATCTTTCTAGATGACATTACCTACGACCTCGCAATTTACCTTTTTTCATAAAGCCGTCGTAATGACGCATAACAAGTTGAGATTCGATTTGCTTGAGTGTATCCAGAGCCACACCCACTATAATGATAAGGCCAGTTCCACCGAAGTAGAAAGGCAATTTTGCATATTTAATTAGGAATGTGGGCATAACAGCGATAATTGCGAAAAATATTGCTCCTGGTAAGGTTATTCTGGTAATCACACTATTAATATATTCGGCAGTTTTCTTACCGGGTTTTCTACCTGGAATAAACCCACCGTATTTTTTCATGTTCTCGGCAATTTCTACGGGATTAAGAACAATCGCAGTGTAGAAATAAGCAAAGAAAATGATCATTAACACATAAAGCATGGTATATAAGAAGGCACCGGGAGATAACCAGGTTGAAACTGTTTGCATAAAATCGCTATTGGGAAAAAATGTAGTAATTGTTTTGGGAAACATCAAAACCGATTGAGCAAATATAATTGGAATAACTCCAGCTGAATTAACTTTTAGGGGGATATGAGTACTTTGTCCTCCGTAAATTTTTCTACCTATAACTCTTTTTGCATATTGTACGGGAATTTTTCTATTTGCCTCAGTAATAAGAATTACACCTGCAGTAACAAAAACCATCAGGGCTATTATAAATACTGTCAATATGATAGACATTGTCCCATTAATAATCATATTACCCATATTAATAAAACCACCGGGATAACGAGCAACAATTCCAATAAATATAATCAGCGATATTCCGTTTCCGATTCCTTTTTCATTGATCTGTTCACCCAGCCACATAACAAAAACAGTACCAGTTACAAAAGTAATTATCGTTACGAATTTAAACATAAATCCGGGATGGGGCACAATAGGAGCGCCAGATGAAGTAGTCACACTTTCCAGGAAGAATGTTATGCCAAATGCGTTAAACGCAGCTATGAGTACGGTTCCATAACGAGTGTACTGAGTTATTTTCTTCTGACCTTCTGCACCTTGTTTTTTTAGTTTTTCAAAATAAGGTATAACTCCACCAAGGAGTTGCATCACAATTGACGCTGTAATGTAGGGCATAATTCCAAGGGCAAAAATAGTTGCTTTTCTTAGATTACCCCCCACAAAAAGGTCTAGCATACCAAAGAGTGTATTACCTTGAGAAGAGAAGAATTCACCCAAAGCAGCGCCATCAATACCGGGAGCAGGAATATGACTACCAAGTCTGTAAACAACTAATATTCCTATAGTAAAAAGAACTTTTTTCTTTAGATCTGGAACTTTAAAAACATTAAACATTGATTTAAGCACTTATACAACCTCTGCTTTCCCGCCCGCTTCTTCAATAATCTTCTTCGCGGATTTTGTAAATTTATTTGCTTTGATTACTTTTTTTACATCAAATTTATTTTCTTTGTTAGCAAGTATTTTCAGAGGAACATATTCGGTTTTGTAGGTAGAAATCTTTCCTGCTTTTTCAAGAAGTTCCACATCAATTATTTTATCTTCAATATCAGCAAGGTCATTGAGGGAGATTATTCTATATTCTTTTTTGAATTTGGTATTTGAGAAACCTCTCATTGGCAGTCTGCGGTGAATCGGCATTTGTCCACCTTCAAACCAATTAGGAACATTTCCACCACTTCGTGATTTCTGACCATTCATGCCACGTCCACAGGTTTTACCAATATGGCTTCCGTCTCCTTTACCAAATCGTTTTTTATTTTTCTTAGAATTTGTTGGAGCTTTTAATTCATTCAACTTCATAATAAAAACCTTTCGCTTTTAACCTTTTATGCCATTAATTCGGATATTGTTTTTCCACGCAAACGAGCTACTTCTTCGTGAGAACGTAGCTGTTTTAAAGCTCTAACACCGGCTTTGGCGATATTATGTTTTGTATTAGATCCATAGGATTTTGTTAATACATTTTCCACTCCGGCTGCTTCCATAAGTGCTCTTATAGGACCACCTGCGATAATACCGGTACCTGGAGCAGCTGGCTTCAAAAGAACTTTACTGCCACAAAATTTCACATTAACTTCATGAGGGATAGTGCCATTTCTGATCGGAAATTTAAAAGCACTTTTCTTTGCTTCATCTTTGGATTTATTTATAGCAGCTACTATTTCATTAGCTTTGCCCAATCCTACTCCAACTTTACCATTTTTATCTCCTACCACTATGGTAGCATTGAAACTAAAGTTTCTTCCGCCTTTTGCAACTTTAGAAACTCTATTGGTATCTATCACACGTTCAAAGACAAATTCATCATCCTGTTTATATTTATTCTTCATAAATTTTATCTCCTAAAAATCTAGTCCACCTTCTCTGGCACCATTGGCTAGAGCTTTAACTCTACCGTGGTACTTAAAGCCATTTCTGTCAAAGCATACTTTTTTAATCTTTTTATCTTTACATTTTTCTGCTAATATTTTTCCCACCAGTTCAGCTTTCTCTTTTCCGGACATATCTTTTTTTACTTTATCCTCAAATTCAGGTTGAAGTGTGGATGCAGATACAAGTGTATTTCTATTAACATCGTCAATAACTTGAGCATACATATGTTTTAAGCTTTTATATACAGAAACACGAGGACGTTCTGGTGTTCCAGACAGGGAATGTCTTATAGTTATTTTTCTTCTTTTACGTAATAATTTATTTTTTCGTAATTTCTTTTTTAGCATAAAAACTCCTTAGGCTGTTTCAGCTCCACCGGCAACTTTTCCAGGTTTCTTTCTTATATGCTCATCGGCATATCTTATACCTTTAGCCTTATTGTAAGTTCCGGGGGGTTTCAGGTCTCTGATGGAAGCTGCAACAAGACCCAACATTTCTTTATCAGGTGAAATTAAATCTATAATAGCCTGTAATTCGGGGATATTTCCCTCGGCAGTTCTACCTATTTTCTCAGTTTTTACTTCCATTATTTCGGGAATTTCAAAATATATATCATGTGAAAGTCCCAGAGAGAGAATAAGCCAGCTACCTTTAATCTCAACTTTATATCCAGTTCCAACTACCATAAGCTTTTTCATATAGCCTTCGGAAACTCCCTTAACCATATTGCTAACGATGGAACGATTCAATCCATGTAAACTTTTGTATTTTTTCTCGTCATTTTTTCTATCAAAAATAATGACATTATCTTTTACCTTTGCTGTAATACCTTCGTTTAAGTGATGTTTCAATTCACCTTTTGAGCCTTTAATTTTTAAGTCTTTGCCCGAAATCTTCACATCGACATTATCAGGTATTTCTATAGGTGCATATCCTACTCTAGACATATAAACCTCAATTTACCAAATTTTTCCAATATATTCGCCACCTACGTTATATTTGCGGGCAGCTGCATCAGTTAAAATTCCCTTATTAGTTGAGATCAAAGCAGTACCAATGTGATTGAGTACAACAGGAATACTGGACACATTCACATAAACTCTTTTTCCTGGTTTACTTACTTTTTGTAATCCTCTAATAAAGGATTCACCATTTTCGAGATATCTAATTTGGATTTTCAACTGTTCAAATTTGCGTTCATCCTCTTCGGACGGTTCTAAAATAATAAATTTTTCAATAAATTTTTCTTCCTCCAGAATACGCAATATCTGTTTTCTATTATTTGAAGAGTTAACAACAACGTATTTTTTATCTGCTGCTATAGCATTTTTTATACTACAAAACAAATCTGCAATAGGATCAGTGATAGGCATAGTTTCCTCCGTTTACCAACTTGCTTTTTTTACACCAGGAATTTTGCCTTGTAAAGCAAGCTTTCTAAAGCAAAGTCTACAAATCCCAAAATCTCTCATGTACCCACGGGATCTGCCGCAAAGGGCGCATCTATTGTATTTTCTTACTTCAAATTTTGGTTCTTTTTTTTGTTTTGCTATCCAAGATTTTTTTGCCATAAAATTCCTTTATTATTTTTTCTTAAAAGGCATACCCAATGCTGAAAGCAGGGCAAAGCCTTTTTCATCGTTCTCGGCTGAAGTTACGAATGTAATATTTAAACCACGAACTTTATCAATTTTATCATATTCTATTTCCGGAAAAACTGTTTGCTCTTTTATACCAAGTGTATAGTTTCCGTGTCCGTCGAAGCCGTTTCTGGACAAGCCGTCAAAGTCTCTGATACGGGGAATCACAACACTAACAAGACGATCAACAAATTCATACATCTTTTCACCTCGGAGTGTAGTTTTGGTTCCTATAGGATAACCTTTACGGAGATGAAAGTTAGAAATAGACTTCTTTGCTTTGGTGATAAGAGCATGTTGTCCACTAATCTGTTCCAATTCTTTACGGGCATTTTCCACTGCGCTTCTATTCTCTGTAGCTTCTCCAACTCCCATATTTAGGACAACTTTTTTCAGCTTTGGAACTTCCATCACATTAGACAGTTCGAGTGTTTTTTTCAAATCATCTATAATTTCTTCATTAAATTTGGCTTTCAATCTACTCATAGTACCTCATTAAACAATTTCTTCACATTTAGAACAGTATCTGACCCGACTTCCATCTTTTAAAGTCTTTCTTTTGGTTTTTGAAGATTCACCGCATTTGGGGCAGATAAATTCAACATTAGAGACATCAATAGGTGCTTCTATCTCATAGATACCACCTTCTTGATTTTGCTGAGTGGGTCTCTGATGTTTTTTCATAAAATTTACTTTTTCAACAATTACTTTGTTATCATCAGGATAAGCTTTTAGCACTTCACCTTCTACGCCTTTATACTCACCGGTAATAACTCTAACTGTATCGCCTTTTTTTATTCTCATTTGAACTCCTAGACTACTTCAGGTGCTAGAGATAAAATTTTCATGAATTGGTGTTCTCTTAATTCTCTAGCTATTGGACCGAAAACACGTGTGGCATAGGGTTCATGTATTTCATCAATAAGTACTACAGCATTATCACTAAAGCGAATATAAGTTCCATCTTTTCTACCAATTTCTTTTTTAGTTCTGACAATAACACCTTCATGGATTTCACCAGCTTTAATTTCTGACTTAGGGGTAGCTGATTTAATAGAAAGCACAATAATATCACCAACGCTAGCATATTTTCTTTTGGAGCCTCCCAGTACTTTAATGCACTGAGCTATTTTAGCACCGGAATTGTCTGCAACTGTCAATCTTGACTCTTGCTGTATCATATCAACACCTCAATTTATTTCTTTCTCTCAACAATTTTAGATAACTTCCAACGTTTAGTTTTACTAACAGGGATATGCTCCTCTATTTGAACGGTATCGCCTAAATTTGCATCATTTTTTTCATCATGAACCTTGTACTTTTTGCTTTTTCTCACGATCTTACCGTATAAAGGATGTCTGTACTGTCTAACAACTTCAACTACAGCAGTTTTGTTCATCTTATCACTAACCACGATACCTACACGTTTGGGTTTACTTTTTACTTTTGTATTCAGTTTTTCCATTTCTTCCTACTTAAAAATATATTTAACCGTTCTTTTTTTCATTAATTAAAGTTTTTATTCTAGCAATATTTTTTCTAACTTCACTCAATTTTGATGTATCTTCCAATCTGTTCATTCTTTTCTGATAGCGCAGATTGAAGTATTCTTCGTGGAGATCTTCCAATTCCAGTTCAAGTTCATTTGTGTTCATTTCACGTATTTGTCTGATATTCATAAGACCCTCAAATTTCGTCTCTGACGATAAATTTTGTTTTAACCGGTAATTTATGACTGGCACGTCTAAAAGCTTCATTTGCCTGTTCACGTGATACACCTTGTAGTTCGAACATAACTCGGCCTGGTTTTACTACAGCAACCCAGTATTCGGGTGTACCTTTACCTTTACCCATTCGGGTTTCGGCAGGTTTAACCGTACAGGGTTTATCTGGGAATATCTGTATCCACAACTTACCAATATCTTTGAGGAAGTGAGTAATTGCTACACGAGCTGATTCTATCTGGCGTGATTGTATCCAACCGCTTTCGGTTGCTATCATACCGTATTTACCGAATTGTAAAGTAGAACCGGCGTAAGCTTTTCCACGTCTTCTACCTCTTTGTTGTTTTCTGTATTTAACTTTAATTGGCATTAACATTTTTGGTCACCTACAATTTTTATCTTTGAATATTCATTAATTCACCTTTACACACCCAAACTTTCACGCCTATAACACCATAGGTAGTTTTAGCCTGTACCATTGCGTAATCAATATTTGATCGCAATGTATGTAAAGGGGTTTCACCTTCTCTATATTCTTCTTTTCTGGCTATTTCCGCACCGTAGAGTCTACCACTACATTTTACTTTTATACCGTCGGCACCGGAGTCCATTGCTTTATACATTGCTCTTTTCATAGCTCTGCGGTAAGAGATTCTATTTTCTATCTGCCGGGCAATATCTTTTGCAATTAATCTGGCATCCAGTTGAGGATTTTTTATTTCACGTACATCAATAGCTAATTTATTATATTCGTCTTGAGGATCCATCTTAAGTAATGTGAGCAGTTCATGTTTGATCTTTTCAACTTCACTACCTTTTTTTCCAATAACAATACCTGGTCTGGCAGTCTTTATGATAATCTTGGTTTTATCTGTTTTACGCTTGATTTCAATTTTTGAAAGCATTGCACCTTCTAGGCGTTTTTCCAGATAATCTTTTATCTTCATATCTTCCAGAAAGAGATCAACATATTCTTTTCTACTATCGGCAAACCAGATAGATTCCCAATCTTTATTAAAACCAATACGAAAACCAATGGGATTAGTCTTTTGACCCATTATTCGCTCCCTTCTTCAGTAGAATCTTCATTTGATTCATCGGAAACCGAAACTGTAATATGGCTGGTCCTTCTACGCATCAGATCAGCCATTCCACGCGCACGTGGTTTCATTCTTTTCATAGTCGGTCCTTCATCTACAAAAATTTTATTAATAAAAAGTTCGTTTGTATTTACTTTTGATTTTTTGTGCACAGCATTAGCAATAGCGGCATTGAGAAGTTTTAGTAATAACTCAGATGCACCTTTTTTTGAATAAAAAAGTATATCTTTTGCTTCGTTTACATTCTTATTTCTAATAAGATCTGCAACCAAGCGAATTTTCTTAGCTGAGCCTCTTTGATTTTTTACTTTTGCAATAGCTTCCATAATTAAAAATTTCCTTTTAAATTGTTTCCTTCAACTTATGACCTCTAAAGGTTCTTGTGGGCGAAAATTCACCTAATTTATGTCCAACCATATTTTCGGAAATAAAAATAGGTACAAATCTCTTACCATTATGAACTGCAAAAGTGTGTCCAACAAATTCCGGAATGATTGTAGAACGTCGGGACCATGTTTTAATAACTTTTTTCTGATCCTTTTTTTCCAGTTCTCTAACTTTTTCTACCAGATATTCATCTACCCAAGGGCCTTTTTTTAGTGAACGAGCCATTTACATTTACCTCCGAATTTTACTTCCTATATTTCAAAATATATTTATTTGAATATTTTTTCTTTTTACGGGTTTTCTTGCCTTTGGCGGGTTTGCCCCAGGGAGAGACAGGGTGTCTTCCACCAGTACTTTTTCCTTCTCCACCACCCATGGGGTGATCAACGGGATTCATAGCAACACCTCTAGTATGAGGTCTTCTGCCTTTCCAGCGTGATCTACCAGCTTTTCCAACTGTGTGCTTATCATGATCTACATTACTAACATTACCAATAGAGGCATAACATTCACTGCGAACTCTTTGGATTGCTCCGGAAGGCAGCTTAAGATTTGTATAATTACCTTCTTTGGCAGTAATTTCAGCATAATTTCCGGCACTTCTGGCTAACTGACCACCTTTTTGGGGTGTTAATTCAACATTATGGACCATTGTTCCAAGAGGAACATTTCCTACCTGGCAAGCATTTCCTGGTTTAATTTCAGCCTTATCATCAGCCACAACAGTGTCGCCAACCTGGAGTTTTTGAGGTGCAATAATATAGCGTTTGTCTCCATCAGCGAAGTAGAGAAGAGCAATGTAGGAAGTTCGATTGGGATCATATTCAATAGATTTAACTTTAGCCGGAATACCTTTTTTCTGGTGCCGTTTATTATGAATTATTCTATAAAATTTTTTGTGCCCACCACCACGATGGCGACTGGTGATACGACCTTTGCTATTTCTACCGGCAGTTCTCTTTTTAATTTTTAGAAGAGACTTTTCCGGTTTAGCACCTTTGGTGATTTCTTTAAATTTATCACCAGTGTAATATCTCTGAGTCGGTGTAATAGGCTTATATTTCTTTATTGACATATTTTTATCTCCAAATCAAATTAGATGTTAAAAACTTCAACTTCACTATTTCCTGTCAATGATATTGGAAATATTTTCATTTAAACCTCAAGCTCCTGTATACTCTCACCTTCTTCAAGAAATACTATAGCTTTTTTCCAGTCGGGTCTAATACCAATATATTGACCCATAGCTTTAGGTTTGCCTTTAACTTTTATTGTATTTACTTTTTTAATTTTTACATTGAACATCTGCTTAACTGCTTTTTTTATTTCTATCTTATTTGCATTTTTATTTACAGCAAAAAGGTAGGCATTATCTTCTAGTTTTAGATGTGTGCCTTTTTCTGTAATCAAAGGTTCAAATATTATTTCTCTTGGATTTTTACTCATGGAAAGTTTCCTCCATCTTTTTCACCGCATTTTCAGTAATCAATACATGAGAATGGTTTAAGATCTGATAGGCATGAATATCCTGGGCACGAACAGTATTAACATTTTGCAAGTTTCTAAAAGATTCAATTAAATTTTTAGAATTATCAGGCATTAAAACCAGAATCTTTTTATAGTCGATACCTAAACTTTTGATAAAATTTTTAGCTTCTTTAGTAGAAGGTTTTTCAAAATCAAAATCTTCAACAACAAAAATTCTATCCTTTAAGCTACTAAGAGCTGATCTTAAGGCAAGTCTTTTTTTCTTTTTTGGTATTTTTTTATACCAATCTTTGGGTTTTATGGCAAAAACTCTGCCACCTCCCACACGAATAGGACTTCCAGCATCTCCAGCCCGTGCTCTTCCGGTTCCTTTTTGTCTATGGAGTTTGCGTCCAGAAGTTCTTATCTCGGCCCGTCCTTTTACAGATTTTGTTCCTTGTCTTTGATTACTCCGGTACATATTAATTACTTCATAGAGAACATCTTTATTAACTTCTGCATCAAACAGATATTGTGGTAGAGTAGTTTCTCCAATTTTCTCACCTGTTTTATTATATTTTATTGCTTCCATAATCAGACCTTTATCTTATTGCTTTACTTTTTTTACGATTATATTGCTATTTTTATGACCAGGGACTGCCCCTTTTACCATAACCATATTTCTATCTTTATCTACGCGTACTATTTCAAGGTTATGGATTGTGGTTACACTATTTCCCATATGACCAGCCATCTTTTTTCCTTTAAAAACACGAGATGGAGTGGCACATTGTCCAATAGATCCGGCGCCACGGAAAGATTTATGAGTTCCGTGAGTAGCGTTTTTCCCACTAAAATTATGTCTTTTCATTACGCCAGCAAATCCACGTCCTTTTGATACACCGGTTACATCAACAAGTTCTGTTTCTCTAAACATTTCTACTGTGAGTTCAGAGCCAACATCAAATTCTTTCAGGTTATTTTCACCAACTTTAAACTCATTGAGAAACTTATAAAATTTCAGATCATTCTTTTTAAAATGTCCGGCCAGGGGTTTACTTACTTTTTTCTCGTCAACTTCCTGGAAACCTACCTGCAAGGCATTGTAACCATCTTTGTCATTATTTTTCTGTTGGGTCACAACGCAAGGACCAAGTTCCAGAAGTGTAACCGGAACAGAATTGCCTTCTTCGGTGAAGGTTCTGGTCATTCCAATTTTTTTTCCAATTAAACCTAACATAAAAACTCCTTCGAAAATTCTCTTTCTAACTAAGTCTTAATTTCAATATGTACACCTGCCGGTATACTTAAATTTTTGATTGCATCAGTGGTTTTGGGAGTAGCATTTTCAATATCAATGAGTCTTTTATAGATTCTCATTTCAAATTGTTCTCGAGAGTTCTTATTCACATGGGGAGAGCGAAGAACTGTATAAACTTTTCTTTTGGTGGGTAAAGGAATAGGGCCGATAATTTTGGCTCCTGTACCTTTAGTATTGCGTACTATCTCCACCACTGATTTATCCAGCAGAAAATGATCATAAGCTTTTAATTTTATTCTAATTTTATTCATATTTCCTCTTCTATTTAATATCCGCGCAATTTCTTAATAATTTTCTTTGATATATTTTCCGGTACTTTTTCATATCTATAAAATTCCATTGAATATGAAGCTCTGCCTTGAGAAACAGATCTCAGGCTAGTTGAGTAGCCAAATGTTTCTCTCAAAGGAACAACTCCATGGATTATTTTTATCGAATCCTTTTCTTTTATTTTACTAACTTTACCTCTACGGCCATTAAGGTCATTAATAACTCTTCCGAGATAATCTTCTGGAGTGAGGATAGTAATCTTCATTATCGGCTCCAGTAAGATCAAATCTGCCTTTTTTAATGCTTCTACAAATGCTTTGGCACTGGCAATTTTAAAGGCAATTTCAGAGGAATCTACTTCGTTAAAAGAACCACCAATTAACGTCACTTTTATATCTTCTACTTTATTTCCGGTAAGAAGTCCACTAAGCGCAGATTCTTTAACACCAGCCTCAACAGCTCTTATGAACTGCTTTGGAATTTCCTCTTCAGAGGTTTTATTTTTGAACCAAACTTTTTGACCCCCGCTTTCGCTGTCAACTTTATAATGTTCAAGTCTTAATTTCACCTCTGCAAATTGCCCTTTTCCATTAACAGTCCGTTTTAGAACACTCTTGCTCTCTACGGCTCCTTTAATTGTCTCTTTTAAGTTAACATGCGGTTTACCTACATTAACTTCGACATCATATTCTCTTTTTAGGCGGTCAATAAGAATTTCCAGGTGTAACTCCCCCATTCCCGAAATAATCATCTGACCGGTTTCTTCATCTTCTTTTACGTGATATGTAGGATCTTCATCGAGCAGATTAGGTAAGACTTCATCGATTTTTTGTTCATCAACAGCTCTTTTAGGCTCAATTACGATAGACATTACGGGTTCGGCAAATGGAATTCTTTCCAGAACTACAGGATGCTTTTTGTCAGTAATGCTATCGCCAGAAGTAGTTTCATGTAAACCTACTACGGCCACTATCTCTCCGGCACGTAGAGAATCAACGTTAACTTTTTTGTTTGCATGAATGTGAATTATACGAGTAATCCTTTCTGATTTGCCCGTATTTACATTAAGGACAAAATCGCCCCGTTCTATTTTACCGGAATAGGCTCTTAAATAAGTCAGTTTTCCAACATAAGAATCAACTTGTGATTTAAAAGCCAGAGCTGCAAAAGGCAGTGATTCATCGGCTCTAATTTTAATTTCTTTTTCAGAGTCAGGAGGAGAGGCAATGATAGGAGGTACTTCTAGGGGAGATGGCAAATACTTTATAATAGCTTTCAATAAAGGTTGAATCCCTTTATTCTTTAGAGCTGAGCCACATAATACAGGTACAAATTCATTAGAAATTGTTGCCTTTCTAAGAGCAGAATGCAATTCTTCCTTCTTGATATTCTCTTCTTTTAAAAATTTGTTCAAAATATTTTCATCAAAATCTGCCAGCTTTTCTATTAGTGTAGATCTCAGGCTCTTTGCTTTCTCCAAAACATCCTCATCAATATGTTGCCACTCTTTTGGTTCATATTCAGAGTATTTGTGTCCCAGAAAATCTTTGTCATAAACAATTGCCTTCCAATTGACAATGTCCAAAATTCCCATGAATTCTTCATCTTTATAAAGTGGAACCTGGACAGGATGAGTGTTGGGTTTCAGTTTTGATTTGATCGTATCTATAGCATAAAAATAGTCTGCACCGGTTCTGTCGAGCTTATTGATAAATGCAATTCTGGGTATTTTGTAATGGTCTGCCTGATGCCAAACAGTTTCTGATTGAGGTTCTACACCTGCCACACCACAGAAAATAACCACAGCGCCATCCAGAACTCGCAGGCTACGTTCTACTTCAACAGTGAAATCCACATGTCCGGGGGTATCAATAATATTTATTCTATTATCATCCCAGTAGCAGGTAGTTGCAGCAGAAGTTATTGTTATACCGCGTTCTTTTTCCTGTTCCATCCAATCCATAGTAGCAGAGCCTTCGTGCACTTCACCCATTTGATGGACTATCCCTGTATAATACAGGATTCTTTCTGTTACAGTAGTTTTTCCTGCATCGATATGAGCAACAAAGCCCATATTTCTTATTTTTTCAAGGGGATAATCTTTTCTTTCCATATTTTAAATTACATTCTAAAATGAGCAAATGCTTTATTTGCTTCTGCCATTCTCCAGACTTCTTCACGTTTTTTTATGGAAGCGCCTTCATTATTATAGGCGTCAATCAGTTCATTAGCCATTTTCTCTTCAATTGTTCTTTCATTTCGTTTGCGAGCAAAATTAATAATCCAACGATAGGCCAGAGTTTGCTGTCTGCCGGGGGTAACCTCTAAGGGTACCTGATAGTTAGCTCCACCAACACGTTTTGTTTTCACTTCAACCTTTGGTTTCACATTTTCAATTGCTTCTTTAAATACTTTAATAGGATCTTCTTTGACCTTATTCTTGATTATTTCCATGGCTTGATAGAAGCGTTTTTCAGCCAGGCTTTTTTTTCCATCCAGCATCATACGATTAACAAATTTGCTAACATCTTTTTCGTGAAATTTTGGGTCTGGAGCGATGTCACGTTTTTGAGCACTTTTTCTTCTAGACATAAATAATCACCTTAAATTATAATCCTTTAGTTTTCTTTGTACCATATTTTGAGCGACTTGATTTTCTGTCTTCGACACCCATAGCGTCGAGTGTACCTCTCACAATATGATATCTTACACCTGGAAGGTCTTTTACTCTTCCGCCTCTAACTAAGACAACGGAGTGCTCCTGCAGGTTATGCCCTTCTCCTGGAATATAAGCAGTTACTTCTATTCCGTTAGAAAGTCTTACACGAGCAACTTTTCTCAGGGCTGAATTAGGTTTTTTAGGTGTTTGAGTTTTTACTTGTACACAAACACCGCGTTTTTGCGGACAACCTTCCAGAGCTTTATTTTTCTTTGCTTTTTTAACTTTTTCTCTACCTTTTCTTACAAGTTGTGATATTGTCGGCACTTAAGCCTCCTGTGTTTCTTCTTTTTCTTCTTGTTTATCTTCTTTATTGGAAAATAACTTTTTTTCTACTAGTTCTTTAACTGACAAGTCTTCTTCGATTTGGTCTTCGTAATATTTAGAACCTGTACCAGCAGGAACACGATGACCTATAATAACACTTTCTTTTAGACCTTCCAGAGGATCAACTTTTCCTTCTATGGCAGCGTTTGTTAAGACTTTGGTTGTGTGTTGGAATGAAGCTGCAGAAATAAAGCTGTCTGTATTAAGGGCAGATTTTGTGATTCCCATGAGCAGCTGCTCGAATGTAGCAACTTCACCGCCTTCTTCTTCTATTTCGGCATTTACTCTTTTTACAGATTGTTTATCAACGACTTCACCTTCCAGGAATATTGAGTCACCCGGACTAAGAATATTAACCTTCTGCATCATCTGACGGATTATCAGGCGTACATGCTTATCATTGATATCCACGCCCTGTTTACGATAAACTTCCAGAATTTCATTTGCGATAAATTCCTGTGTTTCTACAATACCTCTGGCTTTAAGCAAGTCATGCGGATCTATCTTTCCATCTGATAGGGGGTCGCCACTCTGGATTAAATCATTTTCGTGAACAATAATTCTTCTGCCGTAAGGTATGGTATATTTTTCTTCTACTTCCGTCTCTTCAGAATAAACGGTAACCTCTCTACCGTATCTTGTCAGCTTGCCAATTTTAACTTTACCATCAATTTTAGAAATTATAGCTTTGTTTTTAGGTGAGCGGGCTTCAAATAATTCGACCACACGGGGCAAACCACCCGTTATATCCTTTTCTTTAATGGTGATACGACTGGTTTTACCCAACACATCACCGGGATAAACGATAGAACCTTCTTCTACATTCAGATTTAGACCTGCGGGAAGAGGCATATTTGTCACTTCACCGTCATCTGCTTCAATGACTATTTCTGCCTGTTTACCAACAGATTTTGAATCTATGATTGTGGTTTCTTTTTTACCTGTAATTTCATTAAAATCTATCTCATATGTTTGATCTTCAACAAAGTCCTTTAAATGTACTTTTCCACCAATGGGTGCAATAAGCGGATTATTATAAGTATCCCAGCTAAAGAGCAATGTGTCCTTAACCACCTTTTCATCTTCGGAAACATAGAGAGTAGCACCATAACCAACTTCATAATTACTAAGTATTTCACCATCTTCATCCACTATTTTAACTTTACCTTGATGGCTGATAACAATTTTTTGGTCATCACGATTAACAACATATTGTAATCTATCAAATTTTACAAAACCATCGTTTTCTGCATTAACTTCCGCTTCTTCCACCGCAGTACTTGCCGCACCACCAATATGGAAGGTTCGGAGTGTAAGCTGAGTACCCGGTTCACCTATACTCTGAGCAGCGATAACACCTACAGCTTCTCCTATAGTGACCGGTTTATTAGTAGCCAGGTTTCTACCGTAGCATTTGGTACAAATACCGCGTTTTGCTTCACAGGTGAGGACTGAACGAATTTTAACTCTTTGTATACCATGTTTTTGGATAATATTAGCTTTTTCGTCAGAAATTGTTTCACCTGCTTCTACAATAATTTCGTCATTTACAGGGTCAATTACTTCTTCCACAGCTGTTCTTCCACGAATTCTATCACTGATAGGTTCTATAGTTCTATTACCTTCTTTTAGAGGACGCATTTCTACACCATCCATGGTTTTACAATCAGCTTCTGTAACAACAACTGCTTGAGCCACATCCACCAGACGTCTTGTTAGATAACCTGCATCTGCAGTTTTTAGGGCTGTATCAGCCAATCCTTTTCTGGCACCGTGAGTAGAAATAAAGTATTCAAGAACACTTAATCCATCTTTGAAACTAGATTTAATAGGATTTTCAATAATCTCACCCATTTCACCGGTTACTTTACGTTGAGGTTTTTCCATCAAACCACGCATAGCTCCAAGCTGTTTAATTTGGTCTCTGCCGCCACGAGCACCTGAGGTTGACATAACCCAGATTGGATTAAAACCGGATTGATCATTTTGTACTTTCTCCATCATGCAGTTGGTAATATCATCTGTAGCAAGTTTCCATCTATCTATCAATTTTTCATAGCGCTCAGTATCCGTAATTATACCGGTTTGATAATCATTTTCAATATCTTCGGCGTCTTTTTCTGCTTCTTGCAAAATTGTTTCTTTTTCTTCCGGCACCACGATATCGCCAAGACTAAACGTAACACTTGATTTGGAAGAATAGTTGAATCCTATATTTTTAAGATCATCCAAAAATTCTGTAGTCCTACTTGTTGTACAATTCTTATAAACTTCACCTGTGAGAAGATTAATTTTACCTTTATCAAATATATAATTTTTAAAACTTATATGTTCAGGTATAATTTCATTAAATATAATTCTACCGATAGTAGTAATGATCATATTTTTAGATTTTTTCTCGTATAGTTTTACCCAGGAGTGAATGGAGATACCTTTATGATAAATTTCCTCATCCATTTCTCCATATTTTCTGTATCTGAAATCCTTATGGTTTTCAAAAGCAAGCAGAGCTTCTTCTTTAGAGGAGTAAATGGGTAATTTTTCATCAGGTTCCGGCTTGGGTGAGGTTGTGGCAGTGAGGAAATAGATACCCAGTACGATATCCTGACTAGCTTTAAGTACAGGTGCACCGTTAGCAGGAGAAAGGATATTACTGCTGGGAGTCATAAGCATTCTGGCTTCCATCTGAGATTCACCGGACAAAGGAACGTGAACTGCCATTTGGTCACCATCAAAGTCAGCATTGAAGGGGAAACAAAGCAGTGGATGTAGTTGAATTGCTTTTTCTTCGATCAATTTTGGATAAAAAGCCTGAATACTTAATCTGTGCAATGTGGGCGCTCTATTAAGTAGAACCGGATGTTCTTTTATCACTTCTTCCAAAATTTTCCAGACCTGAGGTTTTTTCTCTTCAATAAACCTCTTCGCCTGTTTCTTGGAGGTTATACCCTCCATTTTTTCTATACGTTCTATTATATATGGTTTAAATAGTTCAACTGCCATTTTCTTAGGAAGGCCGCATTCATTCAACTTCAATTCGGGGCCAATAACAATTACGGATCTACCGGAATAGTCAACTCGTTTACCAAGTAGATTTTGTCTAAATCTTCCTTTTTTTCCTTTTAATTGATCCGTAAGGGATTTTAGTGGTCTTCTACCTCTACCTTTAACTGGTCGAGATTTTCTACTATTATCAAAAAGAGCGTCAACTGCTTCTTGTAAAATTCTTTTTTCATTACGCAGAATAACTTCAGGAGCATTACCCTGAATGAGAGATTTCAATCTATTATTGCGGGTTATGACTCTTCTATACAGATCATTAAAATCAGCCGTAGCAAAACTTCCACCTTCCAAATAAACCAGAGGACGTAGGTCTGGAGGCATTACTGGTAATACTTCCATAACCATCCATTCTGCTTTATTACCTGAAGTTAGCAGAGCGTCAACGACCTTTAATTTTTTGATTAACTTTTTCTTTTTATATTTTGTTTCAAATTTGATAGCTGTTCGTAATTTATCTGCCTCTTCTTCCAAATCCAGATCAGCAAGCAGTTGTTTAATTGGCTTTGCTCCCATACCGGCTTCAAAAGCATGAGGATATTTTTCTTCGGCTTCAAGATATTCTTCTTCTGTAATAACACTGCCAATATCATAGTCGGATGCTCCGGGATCTAAAACTATATATGATTCATAATAGAGGACCCTTTGCAATTCCTTCTTTTTTAATCCCAATAAAAGCTGTATCGGGCTGGGAATAGCTTTTACAAACCAGATATGGGCTACAGGAACAGCTAGTTCTATATGTCCCATTCTTGTTCTTCGGACTTTTGAATTTGTAACTTCTACTCCGCAGCGATCACAAATCAAGCCTTTGAAACGATATTTTTTATATTTTCCACAGGAGCATTCGTAATCTTTTTCGGGACCGAATATTCTTTCGCAGAACAAACCGTCTTTCTCAGGTTTTAGGGTACGGTAATTAATCGTTTCTGGTCTGGTCACTTCACCAAAAGACCAGGCTCTGATCTGTTCCGGAGAAGCTATTTTGATATTAACAGCATCATAATCTTTTACATGTATATCTTTTTTTAACTCTCGTATCATTTAATAATCCTTACGTTTTTAAGGTTATGCATTCTGGTTTTTCTCTGATATCAATTCAACATCCAAACCCAAGCTTCTCAGCTCAGATACGAGGACATTGAATGATTCAGGAATGCCAGGTTCTGGCAATTCTTTACCTTTTGTAATTGCTTCATACGTTTTGTTTCGACCAGTTACATCATCAGATTTAACTGTTAACATTTCCTGCAATAAACGTGAGGCACCGTAGGCTTCTAGAGCCCAAACTTCCATTTCGCCTAATCTCTGTCCACCATGTTGGGCTTTACCGCCAAGAGGCTGTTGAGTAACAAGAGAATAAGGTCCTGTGGAACGTCCATACATTTTATCCACAACCAGGTGGTTCAATTTCATCATATAAATTGTTCCAACAGTAATAGGATTATGGAAAGCTTCGCCAGTTTTGCCATCGTAGAGTTTAAATTTACCATCTTCGGGAAAACCTGCTTTTTTAAGTTCAGCGGTGATCTCGTTTGGATCGGCACTATCAAATACAGGAGATTCTACCTGGTAACCCAGTGCTCTAGCAGCCCAACCCAGATGTGTTTCCAAAATTTGTCCGATATTCATTCGAGAAGGAACACCTAGAGGATTAAGTACTATATCAACAGGAGTACCATCTTCCATAAACGGCATATCTGCAATTGGAGCTATTTTAGCAATAACACCTTTATTACCGTGTCTTCCTGCCATTTTATCGCCAACCTGTACCTGTCGTTTTTTGGCTATAAATATTTTAACCATTTTGATAACACCGGAAGGAAGTTCATCTCCAAATTTTATTCTATCTTTTTTCTTCTTATATTCATTATCATTTTTTTGTAAAAGGCTGTTAGCACGATAAATCACATCTCTATAGATTTCTTCATTTTTCGCTTCGTCTTTTATCAGAGTCTGTTCCAAATCCAATTTAGAGAAATTTATTTTTTTAACATCTTTTTTAGTAATCTTTTTGTTGGGGGGTATAAAGAATCTTCCAGTATCAAGTTCCATGACTCTATCTGCTTCTTCACCTACTAACATCTCAGACAATTTATCCTCGAGAAAATTATATATTTTTTTATTTCTAGCTTTATATTTCTTTTCTAAGGCATGAAGTTCTTTTTTGGTTTCATCTTCATCTTCACCCAAGCCTTCTTTACGTGAATAAACTTTAACATCAACTACCACACCTTCCATACCAGGTTTGGCTTTTAAAGAAGTATTTGAGAAATCACCAGCACGTTCGCCGAATAGTGCTCTCATCAGTTTTTCTTCTGGTGAGAGATCTAAGCCCGAAGATTTAGGTGTAATTTTACCTACCAAAATGTCACCAGCTCTTACCTTTGAGCCAACAGTAACTACACCATCTTTATCCAGATTTCTTAAGGCAGTTTTGGGAACATTGGGTATATCATTAGTCAATTCTTCATCGCCTTCTCTGGTACTACGGACAGAAACTTCCAATTCATCAATATAGATAGAGGTTAATTCATCCTCACGAGCAACTTTTTCGCTAATAATTATTGCATCTTCATAATTATAGCCATACCAAGGCATAAAAGCAACTGTCATATTTCTGCCGAGGGCAAGTTCACCATTTTTTATAGCCGGACCATCAGATATGAGATCACCTGATTTTACTTTTTGATCCTTCTTTACTTCAGGGTGTTGATTAACTGTAGTATCCTGGTTGGTTCTTTCGAATTTTTTCATCTTTATTACAGCTTTTTCTTCCAGCACTTGAGCTTCTGGGCTATCACTTTCCAGCCTTTTTAAAATTATTTTTTCAGAATCAACATAATCAACGATTCCATCAAATGGTGCTTTTTCTGCCAGCTCGGAATCACGGGCAACTACTTTTTCGATCCCGGTAGCAACAATCGGAGGCTGTGCTTTAACAAGCGGAACAGCCTGTCTTTGCATATTAGATCCCATAAGGGCTCTATTGGCGTCATCGTGTTCCAGGAAGGGAACAAGTCCAGCAGCTATACTTACGATTTGTTGCCTGGAAGCATCAATATAATCAACTTCATCTTTAGGAACACGTATAAAGTCTCCGTTTTGAAGACAGAAAACATTATCTTCTATGATATTTCCATCCTTATCAATTTCTATACCAGCCTGAGCTATTTTTTTATTCTCTTCATCAACGGGATCAAGATACTCAGCTTTATGAGTAACTTTACCATTTTCTACTTTTATGTAGGGAGTAATAAGAAAACCGAACTCATCAGTTTTAGCAAGCAAAGCAGGAGATGTCAGCAGACCAATATTTGGTCCTTCCGGAGTTTCTATAGGACAAATTCTACCATAGTGAGAGTAGTGAACATCACGCACCTCAAAACCGGCTCTTTCTCGCTTTAATCCACCGGGACCAAGAGCAGAAAGTCGTCTCATATGAGTAATTGCAGCAAGGGGATTTGCCTGCTCCATAAATTGAGACAATTCACCTGTGAGGAAGAATGAATGTACTACACTCATCAATGAATTGGTACTGATCAATCTCACGATAGTTATGTCATCCGGATTGGTTAAAGTCATTCTTTGTCTGGCTATTCTAGCTATTCGTGAGAGTCCGATAGAAAATTGATTTGAAACAAGGTCACCAACACCGCTCACATTTCTATTAGCCAGATGGTCGATATCATCTGTAGAGCTTGTACCTTTATCAAGAGCAATTATCTCTTGGGTAATTGCAATAAAGTCATCTTTAGTTAAAATTTTGGTATCTTCATCAACATCAATTCCCAGACGTTTATTTACTTTAAAACGTCCTATCCTACCAAGGCTATAGCGTTTCTCATTGAAATAAATTTTTTCTATAAGTTCTCTTGCAACTTCTACAGAGGGTTCTTCCCCTGGTCTGATAAGATTGTAGATATATTTTAGTGCTTCGTCAGTGGATTTCGTAGCATCTTTATCCAGTGTACTTTCTATAATTTGCTGGTTAATGTCATTTGATTCATGCACTACCGTTACCTTTTTGACACCAGCATCCAACAATTTCTCAACCAGAGCTTTAGTTAATATATTACCGCTTTCAGCAAGTACTTCACCGCTTTCTTTGTCAATAATATCTTTTAAAATAAGTCTATCAAGGTATTCTTCTTTTGTGATATCAATTTCTTGCTCATCGTAGAAAATGTTACGTATTTCTTTATTATCCGAAATGCCAACACAACGCAGGAGAGCGGTAACAGGCACTTTATGCCGTCTATCTATAAGAGCATAAAGGACATTCCGAGTATTCGTTTTGAATTGAAACCAGGAGCCGTTAACGGGAATAACTTTAGCTGTGAAAAGTTCTTTACCATTGCTGTGTATTTTGCTGGTAAAAACGATACCGGGGGAACGATGCAATTGGTTGATAATTACTTTTTCTTCACCATTTATTATGAATGTTCCCTGTTCAGTAATCATGGGCAATTCACCCAGGAAAAGTTCTGATTCAAGTACGTTTTTTATGCGTTTTTGTTCTTTATTACTTCCTTTTTCGTATATAGTAAGACGCAGTTTTACTTTAAGGGGTGCTTGATAGGTTAAGTTTCTATCATCGCATTCCCTGGCGTCGTATTTTTCGGTCAATATAGTATAATTAACGAATTCCAGCAGATATTTTCCACTAGTATCTTCTATGGGAAAATGTTTATTGAATATTTTTTGCAGTCCAACATTTTTACGGTTCTTTGGATTAACATCTTTCTGCAAGAATTCAGCGTAGGAGCCCTTTTGCATAGCCAAAAGGTTTGGCACTTCTACTTCAGGTAGTTTGAATCCATGTGTACTTTTCTCTAGATTCGAAAAGCTTTTTCTTTCAATCAACCTTTCTCCTTATAAATATATTTCGGATAACCGAGATTATCCGAAATAATTGTGGTTTGTAAAAAAGCCTGTTGTATAATATTCAATTAGCTCGTTTACTTAATTTCTACTTCTCCACCCTGGGCTTCGATTTTTTCTTTTACTGATTCAGCTTCTTCTTTGGAAACTTCTTCCACAACGGGATTGGGGGCTTCATCAACAAGGGCTTTAGATTCTTTTAAGCCAAGTTTGGTTATTTGTCTAACGACTTTAATTACCTGGATTTTTTTGGATCCGGCTGCTTTAAGAATAACATCGAATTCTGTCTTTTCTTCTTCTTTTTTCTCTTCACCACCGGCTGCTGGTGCTGCTGCGGCTACAGGGGCAGCTGCGCTTACACCAAATTCTTCTTCCAGATCTTTAACCAGTTCGGCAAGTTCCATTACATTTAACTCTTTAACAAGCTCAATGATCTTATCTTTTTTATTCTCTTTAGATTTAGGCATTTATCCTCCTAATATAATATCCATTTTTTTTAAAAATTATTCTTCTTTTTTATCTTTAATTGCATTAATAGCGATAACAAATTTTTGTAAAATACTATTTAGTCCCTGCACAAAACCCGAAATGGGTGCATTCATTCCGCCAACTAATTGTGCCAGGAGAGCGTTCTTGGAGGGAAGCTTAGCAAGCTGGTCGATTTGTTCCATATTCATCACTTCTTCATTAACAATAGCTGTTTTGAATTCCAGTATATCTTCTTCGGTTTTTATTTCATCGGCAAATTCTGCTGTCACTTTAACGGGAGCAATTTCATCTTCTTTAGAAATGGCAATTGATGTAGGGCCAACAAGGTGTTCATCCAGATCATTAATTCCCAATTCATGTGCAGCTATCTTTAAAAAAGTGTTTTTGCAGACGAAATAATCAACATCATTTTCGCGATATCTTCTTCTTAATTCTGTATCTTCTGCAACATCTATACCTTTGTAGTTAATAAGAACAAGAGATTTTGCGTTTTCTATACGTGATTTTATGGAGTTAACCTGTTCTACATTTAATGGATTGATATCTTTTTGTTTCATGATTTCCTACTTTAACTCTTTTCTAAGTGCGTCCGAATCCAGTTTTATGCCAGGACTCATACTTGAAGTGAGAGTCATATTTCTGATATATTTACCTTTTGCGGCAGCAGGTCGTTCTTTTAAGATGGCGGAGAAAATTGCAATGATGTTTCCGGCCAGCTTTGCATTATCGAATGACATCTTTCCTACTGGAACATGAATATTGCCAAATTTATCAACGCGATATTCGACTTTACCAGCCTTTGCGTCTTCCACAGCTTGTTTCACATCCATGGTAACGGTTCCGGCTTTGGGATTTGGCATTAGACCTCTTGGACCAAGAATTCTACCAAGTTTACCAACATGGCGCATCATATTTGGAGTAGCTATAGCCACATCAAAATCTGTCCAGCCATCTTTAATCTTGTCTGCCAGTTCGTCCGTACCTACATAATCGGCACCTGCTTCTTTTGCTTCTTCTGCTTTATCCCCTTCTGCGAAAACTAAAACTGTTAACTTTTTTCCTGTTCCGTGCGGAAGTACCGTTGTTCCTCTTACAATCTGATTAGCTTGTTTTGGATCTACGCCAAGGCGAAAATGAAGTTCTACTGTTTCATCAAAATTTGGATGAGGAATATCTTTTAGAAGGGACAAAGCATCTTTTAGATGATATTTTTTTTCTTTATCTATCTTTTCTGTTGATTCGCTGTATCGTTTACCGTGTTTCATTTAATAGCTCCTGAAATACTAATCTTTTTTTACTATGATGCCCATACTTCTAGCAGTGCCTGCGATCATACGTTTAGCTGCTTCCATATTGGCTGCATTCAAATCTTCCATCTTTATTTTTGCTATTTTTTCCAAATGCTTATCAGTAACAGTTCCAACTTTTTCTCTGTTGGGGACACCGGAACCTTTTGCCAGACCGGCTTCCTTTTTCAACAGAATAGGAGCTGGGGGAGTTTTGGTAATAAAATCAAAAGAACGATCCTTGTAAATAGTAATTTCAGCGGGAATAATAAGACCGTTATCCTTTTTTGTTTTATCATTAAACTGTTTGCAAAAACCAGCGATATTAACACCGTACTGACCCAAAGCAGGACCAACAGGTGGAGCAGGAGTAGCCTGTCCGCCGGGTAATTGCAATTTAACTTGTGCTAAAACTTTTTTTGCCATAATTTATCCTTTAATCAAGAAGCTCAACTTGGCTGTAACTTACCTCCACAGGTGTTATTCTACCAAAAACGGTAACTTTTACAACCAGTTTTTCCTTTTCACTATTTATTTTTTCGATTGAACCTTTAAATCCTTTAAATGGTCCGTCAACAATTTGTATTCGATCCCCTACTATGTAATTAATTTCAGCTTCTTCTTCATCATCACCTTCTTGAACTCCAAGAATCTTCTTAACTTCCTTATCAGATAGGGGCTTAGGCTTGTCCTTACTACCAAGAAATTTCATAGCACCCGGAATATTTTTAACAAAGCGATAGGTTTCTGAATTCATAATCATTTCAATAAGAATATAGCCCGGAAAAACTTTTTTCTCCCGGGTAATTTTTTTTCCATCTCTAATAATAAATGTTTTATGAGATGATATATGAATTCTACCGAAATATTCTTCCAGGTCGCTTTCCTTTAGTAATTTCTCCAGTGTTTCTTTTACTTGTTTCTCTTTATTGGAGAATGTGTTAAGGACATACCATTTTTTTTCTTTCATTGCAAAATAACCAATCTTACTATTTGAGTAAAAATATTATCGATTATCCAGATAAAGATACCCAGCATAACCGAGAAAGTAATAACTACAGAAGTACCTTCTTTCAGGTCTTCTATACTTGGCCATGCAACATGGCGTAATTCTTGTCTTACTTCTTTAAAAAATTGAAATATTTTTTTAAACATATTAAATATCCATTGAGATTGATAAAGATGGCAGGCCCGGCAGGAATTGAACCCGCACTCTTCGGTTTTGGAGACCGCCGCTTTGCCAATTAAGCTACGGGCCTACGCAATTTTCTATCTCTTTTCTTTGTGTACTGTATGCTTCTTACAAACCGGACAGTACTTATTAAATTCTATTCTTTTGGGATGTGTTCTACGATTTTTTGTGGTAACGTAGTTACGAGATTTACATTCGCTACATTCCAATTTAATATACTCTCTCATAAACAAGCCTTATTCAATCACTTCTGTAACAACTCCTGCGCCAACAGTTCTGCCACCTTCACGAATAGCAAATCTTAGACCTTCTTCCATAGCGATATATGAAATAAGTTCAATTTCCATTGTAATATTATCACCAGGCATAACCATATCTACGCCTTCGGGAAGGTTAAGAGTTCCTGTAACATCAGTAGTTCTGAAATAGAACTGAGGTCTATAGCCGGAGAAGAATGGTTTATGTCTTCCACCTTCTTCTTTCTTAAGAATATAGGTTTCGCCTTTAAATTTCTTATGAGGTGTAATACTTCCTGGTGCTGCAATCACCATACCACGTTCTACATCGTCTTTGGCGATTCCACGCAGAAGCAGACCTACATTATCACCAGCTTGTCCTTCGTCCAGAATCTTTCTGAACATTTCCACACCGGTAACAACTGTTTCTTTTGTTTCACGGATACCTACACGTTCTACTTTTTCACCAGTCTTAACAATACCACGTTCGATTCTACCTGTAACAACAGTTCCTCTTCCGGGAATGCTGAAGATATCTTCAATGGGCATAAGGAAAGGTTTGTCTGTATCACGTTCTGGCAGCGGGATATGTTCATCAAGAGCTTCAACCAGATCATAGATTGGTTTTGTTGTCTCTTCGTCTTCAGGTGCATTAAGAGCTTCCAGAGCACTACCTTTGATGATAGAAACATCGTCTCCATCAAAGTCGTATTCATTAAGAAGGTCTCTAACTTCTAACTCAACAAGTTCAATCAGTTCCGGATCATCAACAAGGTCGGTTTTGTTTACAAAAACAACAACGGAGGGAACATTAACCTGTTTTGCGAGCAGGATATGTTCTCTTGTTTGTGGCATAACGCCATCAGCAGCACTAACAACAAGGATAGAACCATCCATTTGTGCTGCACCAGTTATCATGTTTTTAACATAGTCAGCGTGACCAGGGCAATCAACGTGGGCATAGTGACGTTCGTCACTTTCATATTCAACGTGAGCTGTTGCGATAGTAATTCCTCTTTCTTTTTCTTCAGGAGCATTATCTATCTTGTCAAATTCCATATATTCTGCCTGCCCTTTACTCGACAGAATAAGGGTCATTGCTGCTGTCAATGTTGTTTTACCATGGTCAATATGACCGATAGTACCAACATTAACATGCGGCTTTGTTCTTTCGTAATGTTTCTTAGCCATTTATCCTCCTAAAATACGGATTAATTATTAATGGAGCTCATGACCGGGATTGAACCGGTGACCTCTTCCTTACCAAGGAAGTGCTCTACCACTGAGCTACATGAGCAATGGAGCGGGAAACGAGGCTCGAACTCGCGACATTCAGCTTGGAAGGCTGATGCTCTGCCAACTGAGCTATTCCCGCTATTAATTAACTTAAAAAATGGTGGGGAGAGAAGGATTCGAACCTCCGTAGGCTTCGCCGGCAGATTTACAGTCTGCTCCCTTTGGCCGCTAGGGTATCTCCCCGCCACAATATTTATAAATAATTGCACACTTTTTTTCACATATGGAGCCACCAGAGGGATTCGAACCCCCGACCAGAGGTTTACAAAACCCCTGCTCTACCCCTGAGCTATGGTGGCTTTTTTATCTATGGAAAATTTACTACTTTGAGAGTCCAAAATGTTGAATTCGTTGATTTTGTGTCAAATAATTCATATTTTTTTCTCTGTTCTTAGATTAATTATTATATTTATCTACAGGTCAACACTAATCCATAGACAGATTAAAGAAAAAATACACCTAATTTTTTAAGCAAAAAATGCAGTATTAAAAGGTTTTCAAAGCAAAGTTTAATTCAAAATCTATTTGAGTCTAAAGGCATAATAATAAATAAAAGAATAATGTCAGATATTTCAAAAAAAATTTTATTCTTATATCAGGAAAGTTAAAATTATCAGCAATCAAATTAAGAACTCTTTCGAGTCTAATCATCCAGATTAATTAGTAAATATTTTGAAGTTCCTAATCCGATTTCTACAGCATAGCTTATTTGGTCTTTACCACTAACCCGATTTACCTCTTTAAACGTGTCATCCGAACCAAAATATTTATCTACAAGATCATGACTTGCCTTCTCAATAGCTACCATATTGGTAGAAGCTAAAATACCGATATCTTCCATGAAAGGATCAGCACCAGAAACACAATCACAACTCTCTGATATGTTGCTGACAAAATTAATATAAACCATATTATAATTATCAGAAACTACTTTGGCAAACTCAGACAATCTCTGTAAAAAAGTAGGAATATCAGTACTACTCCAGGGTACAGAAAATGCACTAACCGGACAAACTCCTATACAGCTGCCGCAGCCGATGCATTTATCAGGATCAATTTTTAAAGGATTTATTGTTATAGCACCTCCAGGACATTGATCAACACATCTACCACAGCTAATGCATTTTTGCGAATTATATCTGGGAATAGAAGAGGCATGCAAAGACATCTTTCCGGCTACAGACGCCAAACCCATAGACACATTTTTGATAGCACCACCAAATCCAGCCATCTGGTGTCCTTTGAAGTGTGAAATAATCAAAAAAGAATCATAATTATCCATATTCGAACCAACCTTAACCTGTTCAAAGTGTTTCAAGTCATCTTTCGCTTCTAAAATTTTATCACCCTCTGAATCCAGAATGTCTATAGGGGCATAGTCAAAACCATGCTCTTTAGCTAATTTGATATGGCTATCTGTATATCTTCTTTTACTAACGTACAAAACATTAGTTTCTACAAATTTTCCATCAATCTTTTTTACCACTGGTTTCATAATATCTGGTTTTATGTAATTATCGTTACCTTCCTCACCAAAATGAACTTTTACTCCAATTTTACCTTCTAACTCCTGTTCAATCTTGGAAAATACTTTCATCAAGCCAGATTGGGAAATATCCTCCGTATAATAGACCTTAGATTCTTCGCCTGCTATACAAAAGGAACTTAAAATTAGAATTACAATAAAAAAAATGTATCGCATAAAATGACCTCTATAATTTAATTGTTAGTATTTTTATAATAAATATCGTTTTTTGGGGCAAATATATCGTTAGCTAAATTAAAAAATTTGTATGTTAAGCAAGTTGAAGATTTACTTTATTCTCCATTCGGTACCTTTAGCACCGTCTCTAACTTCCACACCCAAATTGTCCAGTTTTTCTCGGATTTCATCTGCTTTGGACCAATTTTTTTTCTCGCGAGCTTCTTCTCGCTCCTTTATCAATTTTTCCACTAAATCAGTATTTACCTTTTCTTGCTTCTTCTGCTTAATTATGCGACGAGAATCTTCTAATCTAAGCCCGAGAACTTTATCAAAATCCATCAGCAGGTCGTATTTTTCCTTATTACCGATTTTATCAGTTTTTAGAACTTCCCACATGACTGCTAATGCTCCAGGCATGTTAAGATCATTATTTATTTGGGAAATAAAATCGCCTTTTAATTTTTTTATATACTGAGCATCCCCAAAACTAGTATCGAGATTATCTTCTATGTGGACTATTTTATCTCTTATCCTTTTTAGAGATTCTCTGGCACTGTCTAGTGATTCATAACTAAAATTTAGTTTTTTCCTATAATGAGCTCCCAGGCAAAAATATCTGTAAACCAGAGGTGAATAATCTTTTTCCTTTAGCGTTTCGAGAGTAAGAAATTCATTACGAGATTTACTCATCTTATGATGTTTAAATATCAGAAACTCTCCATGTAGCCAGTAATTCACCCATTTCTCCCCGGTAGCTGCTTCTGCTTGAGCTATTTCATTTGTATGGTGCACCGGAATGTGGTCGATTCCTCCGCAATGAATATCAAAATGATCGCCAAGATATTTTGTTGAGATTGCTGCACATTCAATATGCCAGCCAGGATAACCTTTTCCCCAGGGGCTGTCCCATTTCATTTCCTGATCATCAAATTTTGATTTTGTAAACCAGAGTACAAAATCATGTGGATTCTTTTTGGCGTTATCAACTTCTATTCTGGCTCCGGCTTGCAGATTATCCAAATCCAAATTAGCCAATTTACCATAATCCTCACATTTGGAGATATCAAAATAAACATTTCCTCTACTCTGGTAGGTATAGCCGTTGTCCTCGATTCTTTTAATAAGATCTATCATCGCTTCAATCTCTTCAGTTGCCTTTACATGGTAATCCGGAAAAAGTATATTCAAATTCTTCAGATCTTTTTCAAAAGCTTTTGTATAATGTTCTGCTATTTTCCAAACGGATTTATGCTCCTTTTTGGCAGAAAGAACCATTTTGTCCTGGCCTTCGTCTGCATCGGAAGTTAGATGACCAATATCCGTAATATTCATCACATGTAAAATATCATAATTATTATATTGTAAGGTGCGCTTTAGTACATCTTCAAATATATAAGTTCTTAGGTTACCGATATGAGCATAATCATATACTGTTAAGCCGCAAGTATATAATTTAACCTTTTCGGGTTCAATGGGCTTAAATTCCTCTTTTTTGCGATGAAGAGTATTATATAATTTTAATTTTTCCATTATTTTTTACCATTATTCAAGAAAAAAGGTTAGTTGTGTATTTCCGTACTTTTCTTGTCTGGCAATTTTGGAACTCATGGTGGAAAATGATACATCTTCACTGGATTCTACCACAATGAGCCCCTTATCTGTAACAAAATTATTCTGATATATCAAGGCAACTATATCATTAATATTTACTCTTCTGTAAGGAGGATCAAGAAAAATGAGATCGTATTTGGTGACATTATCGCTTTTCAGAAACTTTTTAGCCGAAGTATTTATAAGGATACTTTGATCCACAACGCCAAGTTTTTCGGTATTGTCTTTGATAGTAGAGATAGCTTTCCAGGTTTTATCCACAAAGCAGCAGCTACTTGCACCGGCGCTTATTGCTTCCAGACCAAGACTGCCGGTACCTGCAAATAAATCCAGGACTCTGGCGTCCTTTAAACGATCCTGAATAATATCAAAGAGAGATTCTTTTACTCTGGCACTAGTAGGTCTTATACCCTTGGGAGGTGGTTTTAATTTGAAACCACCATACTTTCCTGAATGTATCTGCATCTAAAATTTTATCTTCTTTTACTATGAGGATGTCTATGCTGTTTTTTCTTCCAGGAATGATATTCGTATAGAAGAGGACTGGCAACAAAAATTGAAGAATAAGTACCAACAATAACACCCACCAGCATTGTAAAGGCAAATGGATTAATAACCTCACCACCAAACAAGAAAAGAATCAATACAACTATAAAGGTGGTTAGTGAAGTTACCACTGTTCTGGAAAGTACTTCATTAATACTATGGTTGATCACAGAACCATAACCTTCTCTACGATAAATTTTTAGGTCTTCTCGGATCCGAACGAAGAGTACAATTGTGTCATTTAGCGAATAACCGACGATAGCCAGCAGAGCACCGATAATTGGAATATCTATCTCTTTGCCAAAAATCGAAAGCATTCCCACAGTAATAAGTACATCATGGAACAAGGCGATAACCGCTGCCAGACCAAATGTAAACTGAAATCGCCACCAAATATAGATAATAATACCCAGCAGAGCAACAAGGATGGCAATATATGCTTTTCCCCGCAACTCTTCACCAATTTCCGCACCAACGTGCTCACTTCTTCGTATCAGTTCAGTTTTTGTTTTATTACCAGCATGCTGAGGAAATTCATCCTTAAAAATATTTATAAGCTCTGTTTCCTCTTCTCTTACATCATCTCCTGCTTTTACTTTAACCAAAATATAATTCGGATTACCAAAGTCCTGAATTTCACTGTCACTATAACCGTGTTTATCCAAAACTTGTCTTACTTCTGGTAATGTTATAGACTCTACATCGGGATCTTTGGGGGTTAGATCAAATTCCATCAGCGTTCCGCCGGTAAAATCAATACCATATCTAAGTCCACCGCCAACTATCATAGAAATTATACCTGCAAATATTACAACAATTGAAATTATGAATGCTATCTTTCTTTTGCCAATAAAATCAATTTTTGTGTCTTTAAAAAATCTCATTTCAAACTCCTTTATATACTCAATTTCTTTCTGGGTTTACGGGCTACAAAAGTATCAAAGATAGCTCTGGTTACAATGATAGCAGTAAACATAGACGAGAGAATACCCAGACTCAAAGTAACAGCAAAACCTCTGATAGGTCCTGTACCAAATTGATATAGTACAATTGCAGTAATCAGTGTTGTGATATTAGCATCAGCAATAGTTATAATTGCTCTTCGATAACCGTTGTCTATAGCAGTTCTAACTGTCCTTCCGGAATCAAGCTCCTCGCGGATTCTTTCGAAAATCAGCACATTCGCATCCACGGCCATACCAATTGTTAAAATAATACCTGCAATACCGGGTAGTGTAAGACTGGCACTCAGCATAGTTAAGAAAGCCATAATGATGAGCACGTTACAGATAAGCGCAAAATCAGCTATCAATCCGGCTGCTTTATAGTAAATTATCATAAACAGAGCAACGAGAATCAAACCGATCAATGCGGCTCTGAATCCTGCATCAATAGAGTCCGAACCCAGGGAAGGTCCTACGGTTCGTTCTTCTATAATATTAACGGGCGCCGGTAATTTACCAGCATTAAGCACAATGGAAACATCCTTTGCTTCACTCATTTCAAAATTGCCAGTGATCATAGCACTACCGTTTCGAATTTTATCATTTATTCTGGGAGCAGAGTGAACAACATCATCCAGAACAATAGCCAGTCGCTCACCAATGTTTTGACCTGTTACATTAGAAAAAATTCTTGCACCTTCGTTATTGAATTCCAAACTCACATAGGGTTTACCAGAAATTTTGGGGTCCATGCCCTGACCTATTCTTACGTCGGCTGACTTAAGGTCTGCACCTGTCAATTCAACTTCGTCATAGAGGAAGTAAACGGGTCTGGCTCCATAAGGATCTTCCGGATTTACTTTTCCCAGGACAATTTGAATACCACTGGGAATTACTTCTTGCACATCCGGATTGGAAATAATTTTTCTAAAAAGTGGTAAATGTTCCGGAGTAACCACAATCATATTTTGATAAATTGAAACCAAAGAAGAAAAGAGATTTTCTTTTGGTTCTTCTGTATCTTCCTCAGCCATTTCCTCTTCTGTTGCTGCAGCTGTGTCAACTTGTGCTTCTTTCTCGGTTTCTTGTTTTTCTTCCAGCAAGTCAGAGGAGGAATCTTCCTCTTCTTCTGATTCCATTAATGTTTCTTCCACAGCAGTTCTTTCAGCTCTATCTTCTTTTTTTTCTTCAATTTTTTTAAGATAGGCATATTTATCATAATTTTTTTGCAAATATTCATCGACTGCATCAACGGTTTTCTTAAGGTCTTCGTTTTTTGCAACCAAATGGAATTCAAGCTGAGCTGTTTTGCCAATAAGTTCTTTTGCTCGACTAGCATTTCTGAGACCGGGGAGCTGAACTAAAATTCTATTATCCCCTATGCGCTGAATAGTAGGTTCTGAAACTCCGAACCTATCCACACGATTTCTAATAATTTCCAGTGCACCTTTAACAGCTGATTCGGCAGCTTTGTTAGACATTTCTTCTGTTTCAACTTGCAGTACCAGGTGCATTCCCCCCTGTAGATCCAGACCAAGCTTTAGCTGCTTATCAGTGAACCATGAAGGTAAAGTAACACGTGAAATTTTATCATTTACTTCTGCTGTGATAATTTGAGGTTGCGTGTAATCTATTTCTGACTCAATGGATCTTAAAATATTATCCGGCAAATCAGATTGAACCCGAATAGTGTCGTTTATATTGGCATTATAAATTGCATTTTCAAATTCAGTTCCATATAAGTTGCTACCAACTTCATATTCCTTTCCTGCAATCTCATAGATTTTTTCACCATCCTGGTTAAAAACCTCAACATCACAAACTACATAATCCTGTTGAGCAATAAGAGGTAAAAGATAATAGATAGTTACCAAAAACACAACTGCTATTATCGTTGTTCTGAACCAGTTCTTTTTCATAGGAACCCTTTCTAAATAAAAATATATTTCGATTGATTTTGGTTGATGAATTTTCAAATTCAATAATTTTACGTCAAGTATGATAAATTAATCTTGCTTATAACTTAACAAAGAGCTATAAAAAAATTAATTATTTTAGACCTACAGAGAACCGTTTTTTAAAAAATTCGTTTAATATAGTCAAATTTATAAATATAATTTTGGGATTAAATACTTTAATACTAATTATTAAGATTCTTCACTTCCGGATATTCCTCGCCTAAATCACGAATATTTGTAAACGTAAAATCACACTTCATTAGTTGTCTATAGTTCAATCATTAGATTAATCCCCAGATACCTTGACAGATATTTTAAAACACAATGCTATTAATAGCATTGATTGAGAAATCGGCAATTAAATGGAAAGGAGTACATTTTATGAAAATTAGGAAATCAGCTCTTTTAGTAATAGGAATCATTATTGTTTCGCTATTATTCAGTTGCTCTGATGATGGCGGTTCTACCGGTCCGGACGAACCCGAACCAGAGTGGCAGCCTAAAACAATTACAGTTCCAGAAAATATGGAACAATCTCAAAATCCAATGGTACAAATGGTTGTAGCGCATATTAATACTGCGAATACAATGATGAACACATATTCATCATTCTTTCAACCACCAGAAAAAGCTGAAATAATTTCCCAAGGTTCATACAGCAAAGATGGTCCTCCCTGGAGTTATACTTGGTCTGAAGGTGATTTAACAATTACTCTTAATATTACTGAAAGTGAAGATGCTGATTATGATTACGAATGGACAGTGGTTCTAGATGGTAGTGATGGAGAATATACTTATGACAATTGGACTTACATTTATGCAAAGACTACAAATGATAATTCCAGCGGACATGTAACAGTCTATAAACAAGTAACAGACGAAGTTGGTGCAATAGTCACCTGGAATACTGATGAATCTGGCGTTTTTACTATGACTATCGAAGATTTTCATGGTACTCAAACTAAAATTGAACTTACCTCAAACCCGGATGGATCCGGTGAAGTAGATTATTATGAACAAATAGAAGGAAGCTATGTAATTCAGTTTAGAGCTGAATGGGAAGCTGACGGTTCCGGACAGTGGTGGACGTATGACGAAAATGGAAATGTTGAAAATACGGGTATTTGGCCCTATGATTTAGTTTTTGTCCAGGGCGGTACCTTTGACATGGGTGACCATTATGATGAAGGTGGTAGCGATGAATTACCCGTTCATTCTGTAAGCCTGGATAACTTTTTCATAGGAGAGAGAGAAGTAACGCACCAACAGGTGATAGATGTCTTTAACTGGGCATATAGCCAGGGATACATCGATTGCTCCTCTTCTACAGTAACCAATAATCAGGGAGATACACAGGTGTTATTAGACCTTGATGATGAAGATTGTGCTATAGATTGGAACGGTTCCTCGCTTGAATTTGGTGGAAGTAGTTATGCCAGCACAGCCGATTGTCCTTGTATAGAGATAACCTGGTATGGAGCAGTAGCGTATTGTAATTATAGGAGTTTACAGGAGGGATTACAGACTTGCTATGATTTAAGTGATTGGAGTTGTGATTGGGATGCGAATGGTTATCGTTTACCTACGGAAGCGGAGTGGGAATATGCAGCCCGAGGCGGAATAAATTGGTCAGATGATTATCGTTACAGTGGTTGCCATAATGAAGCGGATTTACCTGATTATGCCTGGTATGCTGCCAATGCAGGCGGTGAAACCCATCCAGTAGGAACCAAATTACCGAATCAGTTGGATATTTATGATATGAGTGGAAATGTCTATGAATGGTGCTGGGATTGGTATGATAGTAATTATTATTCCGGTAGTCCGTCAAATAATCCAACCGGACCTAGTAACGGTTCTGATCGCGTCAGGCGCGGTGGTAGTTGGGGCAGCCCCAGCGCCAGCCAATGTCGAGTTGCTGATCGTCTCTACCGCCCCCCGAACAACGGCAACCGCTACATAGGCTTCCGCATTCTCAGGATAAATCTGAACTAATTACCTTTTAGCATTTTTACGTTTTTTTATATGATTTCTTTTCAGAAAATAGACGTAAGAGTGTAAGTTGTAAGAATAAGAGTTGCAAATATGAATGAAGAAACTGAGTGATAAAATTCATATTTGCAACTCGCTTAATAAAAAAGTATGTAAATATAAGAAAACAAAAGTTCATTGGTTCTTTCTTGCAAGAAAGAACTTATTAAAAAACAAGCATTTATTATTTTTAAGATAATAACCATACCTTTTTCAGAAAGAGAAAATGGATTTTCTTCGGAAAAATTGAATAATTATTCTACCATAGGAGTCAGGCTTTTAGGTAAAAAGAATATAACTCTTAATTATCCGCTTATTATGGTTTCCGTGTCTACAACAGACTATATCATTGTACATGAGCTAACGCATCTTAAGTATTCCAATCATTCAGAAGATTTTTGGCAACTAGTAGTGGCAGTAATTCCCGATATTAGAATAAAACAAGTATGGCTGTGGGTAAAAGAAACACAGCTGTTATTTTAGGATTTAAAACCTTAATAACTAACAATGTTAGGAGCAAAATATGAATAATGCTAATAATATACATAAAACTCTGGAAGGTGACAGAAAAAGGTATACATTAAACCCTGATAAGAGATCCAAGTCTTGAAATATTATACTATCCGCCTTATTATAAAGACAGTAAGATCATCTTTGATAAAAGTGACACTTATGATTTTATACATTTATCAACCAAAAATTTTTATGTTGACGTTGTGGAACAGAACTACAGACCATTATCAGATTGGCCTATGGTAGCCAATTTAATTCTAAATTTTTCTGTACTGGCTGTGGTTAGTGGCTTTTTCGGTAAGGCGTGAGCTGGCTTGTACGATAAACTGAAAATAAAATTCTTTCAATTGCATCTAGACGAAAGAATGAACAAAGTATAGATGTAGACACGGGAATTCAATGACTGCTTTAAATTTAACTTTTTGTTGTTAGGACATGAAAAATACACCGTGATTACTACCATAAATATAAGATAACAATCAAAAATTAATCATGAATACAAACTTTTGAAAAAAATGGGGTATGCCTCATTAATTCCCAGATCCCTTGACAGGTATTTAAAAACACCATTTTAGTATAAAAACAAATAAGATAATTAAATGGAAAGGAGAACATTTTATGAAAATTAAAAAATCAGCTCTTTTGGTTATAGGAATCATTATTGTTTCGCTATTATTCAGTTGCTCTGATGATGGCGGTTCTACCGGTCCGGATGAACCCGAACCAGAGTGGCAGCCTAAAACAGTTACAGTACCAGAAAATATGGAACAATCTCAAAATCCCATGGTACAAATGGCTGTGGGACATATAAACACTGTTAATGGAATGATGAACACATATTCCTCATTTTTTCAACCACAAAAATCTTATAAAGATGATGGCCCACCATGGGAGTATGACTGGACTGAAGGTGATTTGACAATACATCTCACTATTACTGAATGTGAAGAAGCTGATTATGATTACGAATGGACAGTAGTTCTAGATGGTAGTGATGGAGAATATACTTATGACAATTGGACTTACATTTATGCAAAGACTTCAAATAATAATTCCAGCGGACATGTAACGATCTATGAACAAGTAACAGACGAAGTTTGTGCAATAGTCACCTGGAATACTGATGAATCTGGCGTCTTTACTATGACTATCGAAGATTTTCATGGTACTCAAACTAAAATTGAACTCACTTCAAACCCGGATGGATCCGGTGAAGTAGATTATTATGAACAAATAGAAGGAAGCTATGTAATTCAGTTTAGAGCTGAATGGGAAGCTGACGGTTCCGGACAGTGGTGGACGTATGACGAAAATGGAA
>JAGXLO010000163.1 GCA_018334695.1 Candidatus Cloacimonadota bacterium | reverse complement strand
GAAAAATGAAAAAATAAATAAATTGCTGAAGAAAGTGATAATAAAATTATAACAATTGTAACAGCTCAAGAATACACACGGATGACAGAGTAAATAGATAAAGAAAAAAGAATAAAGGAAAAATATATTAATTTTAAAGCAGAAAGTTGAGCGACCCGGTGAAATTGAAGAGAGATTTCACCCAATTAAATATAGGAAATTTCATCGGGCAGGCAGGTCAGGTAGCGAAATCCCGATTTTTTTATCGAGGCAGAAATCATCCTTATACTTTTAAAATATGAGATCAACCCAACTTTCGGCAGATCCTTCGTCGTTCCTTTACCAGGAACTCCTCGAGGATGACAAAATTCGAGTGTTAGATGTAGTTAATTGAATTTCGATTGTGATTTTTACTGTGAGGTAAATTATTAGACACTTACATATTTCAAAAAAGTCTACTCGTTTTTGTCATTCTGATGAGTCCCTATTTATGGGACGAAGAAGAATCTCCCAAGAGCAACCAAAATCAAATAAAATTAATATTTCCTGGGAAGGATCTTCTGACTCTTCACCCTTCCCTCCTGACAGGGAAATAAAATCACTAAACCTTACCTATGAATAAAGAAACACTTAAATACATCATTACAGATTTTCATGAAAAAAAAAGCTCCCTGCAACGAAAGTTAGAAGTGTAAAACTGCAACTTAAGGTTAAAAATTTTGGGGAATTAATTCTTGCCAAAAGTTTTACCTATAAGTAAAGAATGTTAAATATTACCTTAAAGTTTTACTCATAAGTAAAATATGTACAGCTGAAATATAAATGAACAAAACCCGTAACCAAAATGGGCACCAGAGTAACCAAAATGGGTACACAAAAAATTAAAGAAAAAATATCACCTGCCTTGTTTGGCAAAACACGAAGATCAATTTTAGGTCTGCTTTATAGTCACGCTGATGAAAGTTTTTATTTAAGGCAAATAATTAGGAAGACAGGAAGCGGTTCTGGTGCAGTACAACGTGAATTGAAAAATCTTACCAGAGCAGGAATTATCAAGCGGTCTTGTGAAGGGCAACAAATCTATTACCGGGCAAATCCAAACTGTCCTATTTTTGGTGAAATTAAGAGTATTATTATAAAAACCGTTGCTATTGGAGAGGTTCTTGAAGATAAATTATCTAAAATTAAAGATAAGATTAAATTAGCCTTTTTGTTTGGATCCATAGTCAATGGAGAAGAAAATTCTAGTAGTGATGTTGACCTAATGATAATTGGAGATATTACATTTGCTAAGATAACTGCTATCTTAAATCCTATTCAAGAAAAGATCAGAAGAGAAATTAATCCAATTGTATATCCTCCGGAAGAATTCAGGCAAAAATTAAATCAAAACCACCACTTTATTAAAAGTATAATGAAAGAAGAAAAAATATTTCTAATTGGAGAGGAAAATGAGCTTGAAAGATTGGTTGAATAATGGCTGGTTAAAAAAACATAAAACAAGTTCTAAAGAAATACAAAACCTTTTGGGAGTTGCAGAACGTGATATGTCAGATAGCGAAACTTCTGGCTTAAGTCCTGATTGGAAATTAAATATTGCATATAATGCAGCTCTTCAAATTGCTACAGCAGCTTTAGCTGCTTCTGGTTATAGAACGACCAGAGAATCACATCACTTTAGGGCGATTCATTCTCTAAAATTTACTATAGAAGCTGATGAAGAATTGGTTATCTTATTTGATAAATTTCGCAAAAAAAGAAATATTAGTGGTTATGATCGAGCCGGAACAATTTCTAAACAGGAAGCCCGAGAGATGAAAGGCCTTGCTGAAACTCTTTATAGATTAACAAAGGATTGGCTTAACAAAAATCATCCTACTTTAATAAACTTCAAAGGTGAAAGGTAAAAAAGGATTAAAAGAAAAAATTGATAAAGAAAAAAGAGATAAAGTGATAAATAAAAAATTTAAAGCAAAAAGTTGAGCGTTGCGAAATCCCGGTTGGGCGGGGCAAAAAGCAGAAAGAAAATCTGATCCAAAAATAAGTGAATAGGGAATAGGGAATAGTGAATGAGGCGAATAGATTTAATAAGGAAGGGGAGAAAATGAAAAAAATAAGAACACATCAAGATTTGTTTGTTTGGCAAGAATCCATTGATTTTGTAACCGATATTTACAAAGAGACCAAGCATTTTCCAAAAACAGAGATTTATGGATTAACTAATCAAATTAGAAGAGCTGCTGTTTCTGTACCTTCTAATATTGCCTGCCCCGTGTAATAAAAATGTTCTATACCTATGTATTAAAAAGTCAGAGAGATAAAAACTTTTATATTGGATTCACTAAAGATTTAGAGAAAAGAATTAATGAACATAATAAAGGAAAAGTTACATCCACTAAGTATCGAAAACCCTTAATTTTAATTTATTATGAAGCTTGTAGAAATAAAGAAGATGCGTTACATCGTGAGAAATATTTAAAGACTTCATATGGACATCGATATTTGAAAAACAGACTTAAAAATGATATCTAAAATGAATTATTACACAAGGCGAGAGGGAGCAGCCAGAAATTCGAGAAAAGAATATATACAATTTTTATATATTGCACTAGGATCAATAGCCGAGATTGAAACACAATTAATTATTGCTAATAACCTAAAATATTTAAAATCAAAACAATTAAAAATTGACATTGAAAAAATTAAGAGAAAATTAATAAAACTAATTCAAAGTTTAAAAAAACAAGAATAATAACATGATAATCAATAAAATTTTAAGTAAATTTAACTCTAAATTCAATAGTGAAAATTCACGATTCACAATTCACCATTCCCTAATATTCACTGCGATTATTTTTATTCTGTTTTTTGCACTAATTTCCCTCACCTTCTTTTCATGTTCAAACCCCACCCAGAGTTCTACAGGCTCCCTCAGCGGAAACATACAACTCCAGGGTGAACAAGACCACTCAAGTATTACCGTAGCAGTTTATGACCTGGTAACATTAGGCAAAATTTAATAATTTTTAATGTTTAATCAGCCAGTGGGCGGACACGGTTTTTAATTCTTAATTACTGAGGAGGTCAGTATGAAAGAAAATGTGGTGAAAAATAAAAGTTTTGATTTTGCAGTTGAAACAGTTAAGATTTATAAACATCTAATTTATAAGAAAAAAGAATACGTGTTATCAAAACAATTGTTAAGATCAGGAACTTCTATAGGAGCTAATGTTGAAGAAGCTACTGCAGCCCAAAGTAGAAGAGATTTTATATCAAAAATGTCAATAGCTAGCAAAGAATGCCGAGAGACACTTTATTGGATAAAATTATTGACAAAAACTAATTATATAAAAAATAGAAAGTACAAAAATAAATGTGAAGAATTAGTAAGAATATTAACATCTATTGTGAAAACTACATCAGAAAGAAAAAATGAAAATTAAAGAAAATCATAAGATATTTAACACTTTTTCAATTAAAAATTCTGCTTGCATCCCGATTCATCGGGGAAAATTCAAAATTCATAATTCAAAATTTTTTTGCGATTATTTTTATTCTGTTTTTTGCGCTAATCTCACTCACCTTCTTTTCTTGTTCAAATCCCACCCAGAGTTCTACAGGTACACTATCTGGAACCATAAACCTGGAAGGTGAACAAGACCACTCTGACATTA
>JAGXLO010000066.1 GCA_018334695.1 Candidatus Cloacimonadota bacterium | reverse complement strand
GGTATAGAAGATGTAGTGATTAGATTCAGCGGTAGTTATTCACCTGTGACCACAGATGCTGATGGTAACTGGGAGAAAGAGAACTTAGAAGGCGAAGTAACTGTTACACCGGAGAAAACAGATTACAGCTTTGATCCGGCTAGCCGAACGGTAAGTGGACCGGACAGCTACATGGACTTTGCAGGCACCTATACAAATACAGATTACTATAATGTTGAGGGTTATGTTTACCTTGAAGATAGTACTGAAGGTGTACCTGGAGTAGAAATTACATTTGAAAGCATGAATTTAGATAAACAATATAGCACAGTAGTTACTGATCATGAAGGTAAATGGTCGAAAACCAATTTACAGGGACAAGTAAAAATAATACCTGAATTAGAAGGATGGAATATTACACCAACCGAGCAAATAATAACAATAGAAGATGAAGCTAGTTCAATTGACTTTAATGCCTACACTACTTCTCAATATGAATTTTATGGTGTTTCAGGAAAAGTAATTGATGAAGATGCTAACGGATTACCAGGTATTAAATTAACCTTTGAAAGAAATGGAGATTTAATCTGGATAACATTTACTGATGAAGAAGGTTCATTTACAGTAGGAGAATATCTATGGGGTGAAATAACAATTATACCTGATCCTGATAGTACTTCTGATTATACTTTTGATCCTGAAGAACAAGTAATCGAACAGGAAAGCGAAAATGTAATCTTTCAAGGAAGCCTACTTCCTTAACAATATATTTATATAGAGAAATATTTATCTTGAATTAAATGATTACATTTTGTCCTATCTTTAAACAAATCATCATAAAAAAAAACGCAATGTAATTTCTAAAAAAGAAATGCATTGCGTTTTCCCATTATTCACGCATATGAATTGAATTTGCAGGAATCCCCATCTTGGATCGAAAATAAGGACATAAATTTCAAATTATTTTCTGACGCTGCATAATATTGTTTGAAAATAGCCTATAAAATTTTATTTTTTTAAAGCAAGTTTGATAAGATTATCAAGAAAGATGTAATTGTATGATTATTTATTTAAACTATGGTATGAAACTTTTGACAATACGATATATGAAATGGAGGCTTAAATATGGAATTTTTAGGGATATTATCTCCCATAGCTTTTGTGTTTGCATTAACAGCTATTACACAAATAAATTCTCTTAAAAAAGAAATAGAACTTTTAAAAGAGGAGGTAGACAAACTAAAATAGCCATTTGGTTTTGTATAAGATATTTAATATCTACCTCTAGAGGTTTTAATTATAAGATAAAATTAGCTGGTTATTAAATGGGTAAACACCCTCATTTTTGCTTAATAAGTTTTTTTGAAATATATATAGGTCTAATGAATACAATAAAGAGATTTTCTGTTAACTTCATTAAATATTTGAAATATAAAAATAGGAGGATTTATATTTATGGGTAAGAAAATTATTGCTGTAGTCTTCATATTATCTATGATACCAATTTTAGGTGGCTGTTCAGCTGGAGGACTTTATTTAAATATTGAACCAGATCCAATTACTTATACTGTAACTCAGAGTTCACAGGAAATTATATTAGAAGTAACCACTCGTGGTATGGGTCAAATCTCTCTTGATAAGTTTCTAGTAGAAATAATAGATAATCAAAATGAAGTAATTTTTACAGAACAAAAAGAAATAGATATTAATAATCAGTTTATATTACCAGGTATCACTCATCAAGAAAAATATTTATTAGATATTAAAGAAGTTTTTTCTGATTATTATGAAGGCCAAGAAGGTTATGAGCTATTTTATAATCAGATATTAAAAGGTAGACAATATGAGTTAAGGGTTTCTGTTATAGGTTCTATACAATCTAGTACTAAAGCTGATATAATTTTTGAATAATATTTGGTAAGACAATATTTCGAATATGAGTTATTAAAAATAATAACAAATTGTTTTTTATTAAAATTTCTCAAAAAAACATTTAATATATATTGAAAAAATATTTTTTAATGTTAAAATAGTATTAGAGCCGATATAGCTCAATTGGCAGAGCAGTTGAATCGTAATCATCAGGTTGGGGGTTCGAGTCCCCCTATCGGCTCCATTGATATTAAAGAAAGTATAAGTAGTATGTTTAGTGAAATATTTTATCTATTGCAGTAATATTACTGCAATAAAAAAGGAATTATTAAGTTTTTTTATCCAAAAAATTATTATTTCAATTTATCTAAAAACATAATTAATTTCAGCAATAGTATCAAATATTTCTGTATGAATATGATTTTGTAATATTTACTTTTTAACTAGCCAAAGAATTTAATTTGATATTTGTTTAACAATATGGTTAAACTGTGAAATAAGTACTTAATGCAAATCAGTAAATTACTATTCCTATTATGATAATATTGTTAAATTTCAAAATTGATTACATAGACTTTTTGCAGTACAATTATAATATTAAATTGAAAATTATTTTGTCTATTCTCATCACTTTGTAAAAAGGCAGTGTGATTATATTTAAACCGTCATCTGCATTCGTTACATTCACAATAAGTAAAAAAGCTCTACAAACTACAGGTTTTAATAAAGTCTTCTTTTTTCTGTTTTTAGTCTTGTTTTACAGTTTTTACGCAATTACTTAATATTATTAGAGACCTTCATTAATAATAGTTGATTGTTATGGGTAGAATCGGGTACAACAATCTTTTCATATATTTCTTTCCACTTTAGCAATTGGTTCATTTCTCGTTAGTTTAAACCATATTTATCCCTTGTTTCTTTTATATCTTAAGATAATAATATATTATATCTTTCCCTATAAATATCAAAAATATACGTTGGTTTTTTGTTTAATTATTAATGGGATAGTTCTTTTTTGCACTTTTTACAGTAAGTTACTTAAACCCCTATTTTTATTTCTTTGCCTTTAAAAGTATATGTTTCTTTTTTACTTTTCATTTCATATTCTAAAAAATCATTACAATTTTTAAAATAGGTATTATCTACCGTATTTAAGCCTTTATTTTTATCAAAAGATATGGCAAAAAAATATTTTTTGCGTATAAAACATCTAGTATTTATATATATGCTATAAGGCCAGTAGTAAAGTATTTAGCTTTAAATACATTATATTATCTATAAAGAAAATAGATATGATATTTAGCTGGATGGGAAGAAAAACAGATTACTTGTTTTTGGTTAATCTCTTATAATACCTAAATATTCAACTCTGGTATGGCCAAAATTAGGACAAGTAACCTTTTAGTATTTATAGATGATAAATTCTGAGTAATAAACAAAGTTTGAGCTTTGTAAAGTTATTCATACTTTTATCAGAATAACAATTTAATCTAATCTTGACCAAAACCATCAGTTTTTACTCGACGAAAGGGTAATAAATATGATATACTTTAAAAAGGACATGAGTGAAGATCCCTCTTATATTTTTACTAGTTAAAGAAATATTTGAGGTCTTGTAGCTTATGTTTTTCTTTTTTATTTTATTTTTACCCGATGAAATGGAGAAAATCCATTCATTTTGATATAATAAAAATGAAAGATAATAATTGATCTGAGGGATATCATGCAGCGCAATCAATTTATGGTTATAAGCAAAAAGGATATGAAGAAAAGAGGTTTTAACCAACTTGATTTTATCATTGTATCAGGTGATGCCTATATAGATCATCCTTCTTTTGGGGTAGCTATAATTTCCAGGTATTTAGAAGATGCCGGTTTTAAGGTTGGGATAATTGCTCAACCGGACTGGCGTAGTATAGATGATTTTAAAAAGCTGGGCGAACCTCGTTTGGCTTTTTTAGTAACAGCGGGGAATATGGACTCTATGGTTAATCATTATACTGCTGCCAAAAGAAAAAGAAGAAGGGATCTGTATTCCCCGGGCGGTAAGTCTAATAAGAGGCCTGACCGTGCCACGATTGTTTACTGCAACAGATTAAAAGAAGCATATGACAAACCAATCATCATAGGTGGAATAGAGGCGAGTTTACGTAGATTCGCCCATTATGACTATTGGGATGATAGTGTGAGGCGTTCCATATTATTTGACAGTCGAGCTGATTTATTAGTTTATGGAATGGGAGAAAAACAGATTTTAGCTATTGCAGAAAGCCTTGCTAATGGACTTGCTGTTCACTATATTAGACATATACCCGGTACTTGTTATATAACAAAAAAACTTGATAATCTATATGAATATATAGAAATAAATTCATATCAGGAAGTCAAAAAAGATAAGGCTAAGTATGCAGAAGCTTTTAAAATACAGATGGATGAACAGGATCCTATCAGAGGGCGGGTCCTCGTGCAAAAACACAATGATAGATTTTTAGTACAGAATCAACCGACTGAACCTCTTAAACGAGAGAAGATGGATTTAGTTTATTCTCTACCTTATCAAAGGACCTATCACCCTATCTATGAAAGAGAAGGTGGAGTACCAGCTAGCAAAGAGGTTAAATTCAGCATAACCAGTTCGAGGGGTTGTTATGGTGGATGTTCTTTTTGTGCACTTAATTTTCATCAAGGAAGCATAGTGGTCAGTAGGAGTAAAAGTTCAATTGTAAAAGAAGCAGAGATAATTAAAAAAGATAAAAATTTTAAGGGATATATACATGATGTGGGTGGACCTACTGCTAATTTTAGAAACCCGGCCTGTCAAAAACAGAGTACAGAAGGATCCTGTAAAAATAGACAGTGTTTATATCCCGAACCCTGCCAAAATTTAAATGTAGATCATAGTGAGTATCTTGATATATTAAAGACATTAAGGAATATGGATAAAATAAAGAAGGTTTTTATCAGATCTGGACTTAGATATGACTACATAATGGCAGATCAGGATGATACTTTTTTCAGAGAACTATGTGAACACCACGTCAGCGGCTTATTAAAGGTAGCACCTGAACATGCTTCCAAGCAAGTATTGGATTTGATGGGAAAACCCGACATTTCAGTTTTTGATAAATTCAGAACTAAATTTTATAAAATAAATAACGAGATTGATAAAGAACAGTATTTAATACCTTACTTGATTTCAAACCATCCGGGTAGCACTTTAAAATCTGCAGTAGAACTGGCTGAGTATCTTCGTGATATAGGGCATCATCCGGAACAGGTTCAGGATTTTTATCCGACTCCGGGCACATTATCAACCACTATGTATCACACGGGTCTGGACCCTAGAACTAAAAAAGAGGTTTATGTACCAAAAAGTATTGAAGAAAAAAAGATGCAGAGGGCTTTACTGCAATATAATTACCCTAAGAATCATCAGCTGGTTAAAAAAGCATTGAAAAAAGTAGGAAGAGAAGATTTAATAGGAAGACATAATAAGGCGTTAATAAATTATTGATAATATGTAAGGATAAAAACCAGAGATGATATAAAGTATATTTGATATAGAACGGGAGTGTTTGGTTTTGATAAAATTAGAAAATTTAACCAAGGTCTATCAAGGAGGACAAAAAGAGGCTGTCCATGAGCTTAATTTAGAGATCGATAAGGGTGAGATATGTGTTTTAGTGGGCCCTTCTGGTTGTGGAAAAACTACTACCTTAAAGATGATTAATAGATTAATTGAGCCCACCTCAGGTAAGATATTTATAGATGGAGTGAATGCTGTCCAGCAAGATAAAAACAAATTAAGACGAAAGATAGGCTATGTTATCCAACAAATTGGCTTATTTCCGCATATGACAGTAAAAGAAAATATTGCAACTGTTCCCCAACTTCTCAACTGGGATCCAAAAAAAGTAGATATGCGGGTTGAAGAATTACTAAATTTAATTGGGCTTGATGTATCTGAAAACATAGATAAATACCCCCATGAATTATCGGGAGGACAGAAGCAGCGGGTTGGAGTTGCTCGGGCTATGGCAGCTGATCCACCTATTATGCTGATGGATGAGCCTTTTGGAGCGGTAGATCCCATCACTCGGTCAGATCTACAAAATGAACTGCTCAGATTACAGAAAAGTATAAAAAAGACGATTTGTTTTGTTACCCATGATATTGATGAAGCTATCAAAATGGGAGATAAGATTGCAATTATGTATGAGGGTGAATTAATACAGTATGATTCGCCTAAAAAACTTTTATTTAACCCCAAGAATGAATTTGTGGAAGATTTTATCGGTTCTGATCGGGGCTTAAAAGTATTGAATTTGATGAAAATAGAAGAAATAATGGATAAGAACTTTAAATCGGTTGAGATTACTGATGACTGTGATCAGGTCCTTAAAAAGATTGAACAGTCTACACGCAGCAGTATTTTAGTTACCGATCAAGAAAATAAGTTAATTGGTTATGTTAACTTCAAAAGACTTAAAGAGCATAAAAAAAATAAATGGTGTGATTTTATAAAAGAGATTCCTGTAATAGAAGAGAACGCTTCCTTAAAAGATGGCCTTAATAAGATGATAGAAAACGATATAATTTTATTACCGGTGGTAGATAGAAGTTGCCGTCTGCAGGCGATAGTAACCATGGATAGATTGAAGAGCTATATCAGTAATAAGTATATAAAATGAACTGATTAGAAGGTGAAAAATGTGTCAGTCATTAATTATTTTATAAATAACTCAACAAAAATATTTACATATACAGTATCCCATCTATCTTTAATTATAATATCAATAATATTATCATTATTGATCTGGTTAAGCATTGGAATAGCTATTAGAAACCGGGATAGAACCGCTAAAGGCTTGTTGGGGATCGGCAGTTTTATAATGGCTGTACCCAGTATATCACTTTATGGTATTTTAATGACAGTCCCCTTTTTTGGTCTAAATAGGAGAAGTGCTGTGTTTGCACTTATTCTGTATTCCATGATTCCTATCGTGAGGAATGTTTATACTGCTTTAAATGAAGTTGACCCTGCTGTAATAGAGTCAGCCAGGGCGATGGGGATGAGTAAAAAACAAATTTTATATAAGATCGAACTACCCCTTTCTCTGCCTGTGATTATAGCAGGAATAAGGGTCGCACTTGTCATGATGGTGGGAGTAGGTACCCTGGCTGTTTTTATTGGTGAAAGGAATTTAGGACAGCTAATCTATCAGGGAATAGTCAGGACAAAACCTGAGATGATACTAAGTGGTGCTATTTTAATCTCCCTAATATCCATTGTGGTTGATCTTATAATGGGGCTGGTAGAAAAAGCCCTGGTTTCACCAGGTTTATATAAACAGTCTTCCTTTGAGGAGGAACTTTAGATGTTGATTGAACTCTGGCATATATTTATAGAGGATGGAATTGTGTTAATAATTGAACATTTGCAGTTAGTGGGAGTAGCAGTTTTAAGTGCAATTATTATAGCTGTACCCCTAGGTATTTTGCTCAGTAGAGATTTTATGAGAAAATACAACCATAAAATTATCGCTTTTTTTAATATTGCTCAGGGCCTACCGAGTTTGGTGATTATTGCCTTGATTTTACCCCTATTAGGGGTAGGATTTTTACCGGCAGTTACTGCACTTACTATATATGCATTACTTCCGATTGTCAGAAATACCATGGCAGGATTAAATGGTGTCCAACCTGATGTTGTAGAAGCTGCTTTAGGGATGGGCATGACACCTCTGCAGGTCTTATATAAGATAGAGATACCACTGGCTTTTCCTGTAATAATTGCGGGTATACAAACTGCTGCGGTAATCTCTGTTGGAACAGCTGTGGTTTCTAATCTGATTGGAGCAGGTGGTTTAGGCCAAATGATCTTTACCGGGCTTGCTATGTTTGACAGTAGTAAAATATTACTGGGTTCCTTATTGTCTGCCCTTATAGCGATTATCATCGATCAACTATTTGAAATCCTAAAATATAGATTGAAAGTAATACAATATTGATTTGTTTTGATTGAAGTATAAATTGGAAGGAGAAATTATAATGCTTAAAAAAGGGAGTAAAATGTATTTGATAACTTCTTTAATTTTGTTGATAATGATAGTTTTTACGGGTTGCTCAAACCAGTCTAAGACAGAACAAGAACCGTTAAGTATGGCAACAAGTGTTGACTTCTTAGAAAGAAAAGATGGGATACCAGGTTTGGAAGAAAAGTACGGCTTCAAATTTGATCGTGACGCATTAAAGACCATGCAGATTGGTTTAACCTATCAAGCCCTAGATTCAAAAAAAGTAGATGTGGCAATGGGTTATGCTACTGACGGCAGAATTTCTGCAATGGATCTTAGGGTATTAGAAGACGATCTTGGTTATTTCCCTGTTTATAACCCTACTCCAGTAATCAGAGTAGAAATTCTGGATGAATATCCCGAATTATCTCAGTTGATAAATAAACTACCACCACTGCTTGATCAAAGTAGCTTAATTGAACTAAATAACCGAGCGGATATTGAGGGAGAAGAACCGGATAAAATAGCAGAAGACTTTTTAAAAAACAATGGTTTATTAACTGAAAGCAGTCAGGAAAAAAAGGGAGTTACAATTTCGGTAGCCTCAAAGCCGTGGACCGAACAATTAATTTTAGGCAACATGACTGTACAGCTCCTTAAAAATCATGGTTATCAGGTTAAAGACAGAACAAGTCTGGGTTCTACAGCTGTTTTAAGATCAGCAATTGAAACGGATGAAATAGATTTATACTGGGAATATACCGGAACTACCCTAATGACCACAATGGGCAGTAAAGAGGTGGTTGTTGACCCTGAAGAGGCCTATAATAGGGTTAGAGAATGGGATAAAAAGAATGGCATTATATGGCTTGATTACGCAGCCGCCAACAACACCTACTGTCTTTTAATGAAAGAAGAGAAAGCTGCAGAGTTAGGGCTCAGCACTATTAGTGATTTGGCCCAATATATAAATAATTAAGACAGAGGGGATATTTAAAAACATCTACAGCTTATTATTTTTATGCAAATTATTTTTAAAAAAGGGTGAGTGAAATTATTATGAATAATAGAGAAAAAATTATTGCAAAAATTGAGAAGCTCAGTCAAGATTTAATATACTTAAGTGATAAGATTGGTCAAAATCCAGAACTAGGGTTTAAGGAGTTTAAGACAGTCAACTGGCTAATAGAATTTTTGTCAAAACACAATTTTCAGATCCAGAAGAGTCTGGCTGGTTTGGAAACCGCTTTTAGAGCAGAATATAAATTTAGCCAGCCTGGTCCTAAGATAGCTTACCTCTGTGAATATGACGCCTTACCGAGGATTGGACACGGCTGTGGACATAATATGATTGGAGTGATGAGTGTGGGAGCAGCGGTTGCACTCAGTAATGCAAAAGGATTGAAGGGAAGTATCGTGGTCATCGGTTGTCCAGGTGAGGAAGTAGGGGGAGGTAAAGTAACTCTGGTTGATGAGGGAATATTTGATGATATAGATGCTGCAATGATGGTACATCCTTCAAATGTAAATCGAACATACTCCACATCCCTTGCGATTGAAGCACTTGCCTTTACCTTTCATGGTCAGACCGCGCATGCTGCTGCTTCACCGGAAAAGGGAATTAATGCTTTGGATGGGGTTATTCAGTTATTTAATGGGATTAATGCCCTCAGGGAGCATTTAAAAGATGGGGTAAGAATACATGGTATAATCAACAAAGGAGGCGAGAGCCCTAATGTTGTACCCGGTTTAGCAGAAGCCCGCTTTTATTTTCGCTCCCATGATAAAAAATATTTGAAAGAGATTATCAAAAAAGCAACAAATATTGCAAGGGGTGCTGCTCAAATGACTGGTTGTGAGGTGGAATGGAATAATTTTGAAGAATCTAATGATAACTTAAAACCGAGTAAAAAATTAGCAGATATATTTGAAAAAGAGCTAAAAAAATTGGAGATAGAAAAGATAATGCCACCTGAAAAACAGTATGGATCTACAGATATGGGTAATGTAAGCCAGGTTGTACCGTCGATTCACCCTTATATAAAGATAGGTGAAGATATAACAGGCCATACCGTAGAATTTAAAGAAGCAACGATGTCAGAAAAAGGTCACCAGGCTTTAATTAAAGCTGCAAAAGCCCTTGCTTTAACAGGTTGTAAACTACTATCAGATTCAAAATTACTTGAAGATATTAAACAAGACTTTAAAAAAAGAGAGTAACTTATATTTAATTAGTTAAGTAAGTATTTTTTTTTAATAATTTAGAACTGGTGTAGCCTAAGAGTATTAAAACAATAGTCCAGGCAAATATACCTTCAGTTTCAAGGTTATTTCTAGCCCAGTAAAGGCCTGATCCAATACCTGTTTCCAGGCTTAAAAGTTCTGCCATTGCACCTATCTTCCAGGCTCTTTCTATTGTAATTATAGAAGCGGATATGATATAGGGCTTGGCAGCAGGAAAATATATTTTTAACAACTTATCAAGGGTTGAAAGTTTGTATACTTCACCAATTTCTATCAAATTTATATCTGTACCTCTAACACCTTCACTACTGTTAATGACAAAGATAGGCAAAATTGATATAAAGATGGTGAAAATAACAATTTTAGAATTCAAACCGAACCAGATTATTGCCAGCAAAATCCATGATATATTGGGAGTTGTTTGTAATATGGAAATAAGGGGAGAAAGAAGACTGTTAATTTTTTCATTTAACCCCATAACAGTTCCCAAAAAGACTCCCACAAACATTGATAATAGATATCCAGTAATAATCCTAAAAAAGCTGTAGGAAATATTAAGCCAAAAACTTATTGTTTTAATCTTTTGATAGATGTTTAAAAAAGTCAGTTCAGGCGAGGGCAAAATAATCGGCTTATAGTTTAATGAAATAATTTTCCAGATTAAGATGAAGCCGACTATACCTGCCACAAAGTATTTATACTTGTTGGTATCAGCTGTGTTTTTAGTAATGGAAGTAGAATTTTTCATCAGGAATTATCCCACCAAAGGTTTTTGGATTATATCTTTTTAATAAATTAAGGTAACTATCTATTTCTTCTTTAACTGATACAGCCTTACTAAAGACAAGATTTAATCTGGGGTAAGAAAGCATTGTAACCTCAGTAGGAGTATTCATGTATTCAAAACCCAGTTGGGCAGTTTCGCTTTGGTGTTCAACCACCCATTCAACTGCTTTTTTATATTCTTCATTGAAGCTAATAACCAGATCTTTATTTTTGGCAGAAAATTGATCTGTAACAACCAGTGAAGCTTGAGGCAGCCGTATCTTCATTTCAGTTTTCCAATCATCTTGTAAATTGATTAATATCTTAACATCTTCATTTTTTAAAAAAACCTGACTGACAAAAGGTTCCCTTAAAACAGCTGTTTCTGCCATATTATTAATAATAAGTTTACTAATTTCACCAGGTTTAGCTCTAACTACACTTAGATCTTTTTTTAAGTCTATATCTTTTTTTCCTGCAATATAGCTGAATATTATATCCATGGGTCCGCCTTTTTCCGGTACATATACCTCTTTCCCTTTAAGATCTTCCCATGAATCTAGGCCTGGGTTGGTTGTTAGAACATAAAAGAGGCCCCAGGTGTGTATGTTGGTAATCTTTATTTCAACACCTTTATTATAAAGTTTAGCAGCTTCATTGGTGGGTAACAAGGCTAAATCTGTATTGCCATTTATCAACCTGCTGACTGCAATATTCTTATTTTTATGAATAATGGTTTCAATATTCATATCACTACTTTTTTATAGATAAAAAGCGGGTAGAGAAGAGGGACCAACGGGAACACTAATTAATATTTTATTACTGTCTTCAGCTCCTATCTGTATCGAATATGATAACAAGAGAGAAAATGTTATTAACAAAATTATTAAAGTTGCTTTTTTAAATATTTTTTTTATATCTTTTTTAATAAACAATTTGTATCCTCCTTAAAGTTTTGGGTTTTGAAAGGCCATTCTATATCTTCTTTTACTTTTATAAGACATCTGTCTATTACAGCATTCTTTTTGGTCTTGGAAAGTATAATCATTGATTTGATTATTTAAGCTGCGTAATTTTGGTGAGTTAAGGGCTCTACTTTCTCTGGGTATATCTATATCGAGTTCAAACTTTATTTGACCAGGATCTGCTCCCATAATCATCAAATGGTCGCAGAGCAGTAAGGCCTCCCGATTATCATGTGTTACAAAGATACCGCCTTTATCATTTGGAGCAAAAATTTTTTGTAATATATGAATTAGATCTAATCTAAGGGGGAAATCAAGGTTAGCAAAGGGTTCATCCATAAGAAGCAATTCGGGATCAACAGCCAGTGCCCTGGTGATTGAAACCCTCTGTTTCATACCACCACTTAGTTCTTTGGGATAGTATTTCTTGTAGTTATCTAAGTTAACAACATGTAAGACAACATCTATAATTTCTTTTTTTTCAGCTGAATTTTGTATCCGGTCCTTTAACACTAATTCAATGTTTTCATAAACATCTAACCAGGGAAAGAGACGTAGTTCTTGAAAGATCAAGGAAGTTTCTTTGGCATTATTAGATATTTTTCCCTGATTAATTTCATCCAGTCCGGCCAGTAAGCGCAGTAAGGTTGATTTGCCGCAGCCACTGGGTCCCAAAAGACATGATATTTGTCCTTTCATTACAGAAAAGGAAATATCCTTTATAACTTCTTTTTGGTTCCAACTTTTGTTTAAATTTTCAATATTTAAAAGCATAGCACACCTCATATAATGCTTTTTTAAATTTACAGTTGTACAATATTTATATAATGATAATCATTCTCATTTAATATTATTATAGATACAATTGCTTGTCAAGCTTGATAACAATAAAAAAGTTGAAAAGTTAACTTAGCCTAAAATAAGGAACAGTATTTTATTTGGTATTAATCTTTATTTAAAAAATGTTAGTTAAAAATGTAATGTTATTTTAAAGTGAAATTTATATCCAAAAATAAAAATATCTATTATTTATATTAACAATAATTAAGTAAAAAAATACGGTATATTGATCTATCATATATACTAATAGTAAGTTTAAGCTGTTTTGTTTTTATTTTTTTTTGTGTTATAATTATTTTTATACATATGATTGTATTACCAATCAGGAGCTGAATTAAGTTGAGTAAAAAAAAGCTGACAGTTATTACCAAATATGCACACACGGCTGATTTTTTATTATCTGAATTAAAAGCAATCTTCGCAGA
>JAGXLO010000065.1 GCA_018334695.1 Candidatus Cloacimonadota bacterium | reverse complement strand
TTGGACTAAATTATATTTTAATTCCTAAATATGGAGTTTCAGGCGCCGGCATGGCTTCTTTTGTTGCCTATTTTAGCATTGTTATCATAAATTATAATCTGGCAAGATCTGTTTACGAAGTGCTATACAAACTATATAAACCTGTTCTTTTTATTATATTTTTAGTTATCATAGCCTATTTAAATCATCAAATTCCCCTTGAATTAAACTTCTTTTTTGTTAAATTGTTAATTTCAGTCGTGGGAGTGCTTGCTTTAGGAATTTTTTATTGGAAGAATAAAGAAAGATTTATGCATTCAATTTTTGTTGTAAAGGATTGACAAATATGCAGTACACAAAACGCAGGATGATGTTGTTTTCATATTTTTATCCGCCGTTAGGCGGACCGGGAGTTCAGCGTCCCTGTAAAATGACTGCTTATCTGCAAAAACATAATTGGGATATTGATGTCATCTCTGTAAAGGAAATCGTGTATCACTCCAAGGATAAAAAGCTTTTTTCCGAATGCGGAGAGAGAAAGCTGTATAATGTACCGTCTCTGGATTTGATGAGTATACTTAAACTTGTGTCCGGTGGTTCAAAAAAAGTTAGAGAAAAAATATATTTCTCTACTCCCGAGAAGTTCAAAAACGTTATTAGAAATCTTTTTCCTGTTGATGATAAAATTGGCTGGTTACCTTTTGCTTATCAAAGTGCCTGTAGATTAAGCAAAAAAAATGATTATGATGTTATAATTGCTACTATTGGACCCTACACTTCTGCTGTAACTGCTTATTTGGTGGCAAAAAATTGTAAAAAACCGTTAGTAATTGATTATCGCGATCCCTGGATTTTACATCCCTATCTAACATTTTCAACCCCTCTTCATAAAAAAATTGGCGAGTACTGGGAAAACAAAATTTTGCATTATGCAGAGGTTATAACAACAAGCAGTAAAAAAAATAAAGACGATCTGTGTGAAAAATACGGGAAAAACCTTAATAAAAAAATAAAAGTTATGTATAATGCCTGGGATGAGCGAGACTTTTCAGGTATAGATTCACCGAAAAATGGTAAAAATGTGGTATTTAGCTATGTTGGAGGTTTTTATGGCAATCAAACTCCCAAATTTTTCATTCAGGCTCTTGAAGAATTAAAAAATGAAAATAAACTTCCTAATGATATTAGGATACAATTTGTGGGAAATTTGTTCAGAGAAGAGAAAGAAATTTTGGCTAATTCTACAGTAAATCAGCATATTGAGCAAATCCCCCAGGTTCCCCATAAGAAGGCAATACAATATATGCTTTCCTCAAATGTTTTACTGCTTTTTATTACTTCTATAAAAAGTAAGGGAGTGGTAGCAGGAAAGGTTTTTGAGTACATTCGCGCCCAAAAAGAAATATTGGCTATGGTGCCGGTAGAAGGAGAAACGGCAGATATTTTGCGTGAATATGATTACAAATTTATATGTAATATGGAAAATGTTGAGACGATAAAGCAAAATTTTATAAAACTTTATGAAATGGCAAAAGAAAATAAAACAGACAAACCGGCTGTTGATGAAAAATATAGCAGAAAAAAACAGATATATGAGTTTGAAAAATTTCTCAAAAAGCACCTGGCAGGTAATTAGAATTATGAAAAAAAGAAGAATATTACATATTCAGCTTTTACCAATACTCTCGGGTGTACAGAATGCTATGTTGTATCTGCTGCAGCATCTCTCTAATAAAAAATACGATATTTCTGTTTTATCAGCTCCTGATGGTCCCCTGGTGAATAGAGTAGAAAGTCTGGGATTCCGTCATATAGCTTTGCCAAATTTTGAGAGGTTGATAAATTTTAAGGATTTACTGGTATTAATTCGTTTGTATAAAGTCTGTCGTAAATATAAATTTCATCTTGTTCATACACATTCTTCCAAACCCGGATTGTTGGGCAGAATAGCGGCAAAATTGGCAGGTGTACCCATAGTGGTTCATACGGTTCAGGGTTTTCCTTTCCACACAAGCCAACCCAAAATTCATCAATACTTTTATCTTATTCTGGAGAAATTAGGTAGCTATTTTTGTGATATGGCTGTATCTGTAAATAAATTCGAGAGAGACCTGGCTATTGAAAAGAAAATTTTACCTGCTGAAAAGATAATAACTATATACAACGGCATCGAACAGCCGCAAGCAAATAGAAAAATTTCAAAAGCTTCTCTTGGCTTTGATGATGACGATGTTGTAGTGGGCGAGATAGCACGTTTTTCAAAAGCAAAAAATATAATTAAATTAATCCGTATATCTTCAGAGATTGCAAAAAATTTTGATAATATAAAATTTGTTTATGTGGGTGACGGAGAACTGTGGCAAAAAGCGAAATCTGTAGTCAAAAAGCAGGGGGTTGAAGACAAAATTATTTTACCTGGCTGGGATACAGATATTGGAGCCTGGAATGAGCTGTTTGATATATCTGTCTCTTTCTCGCTCTGGGAAGGTCTTTCTCTTTCTATCCTGGAAGCTATGGCTTGTGCAAAACCTATTGTTGCTTCTGATATAAAAGGCAATAATGAAATGGTTATAAATGGAGAAAATGGCTTTCTTATTGCGGATCATAGCAAAAGAGATTTTATTGATAAAATCACGAAATTGGCAAAAAATGAAAATCTAAGGAAATTCATGGGTGAGAAAAGTTTGAAAATATTTGAGAAAAAGTTTACAGCAGAAAGGCATGTGAGAAAATTTAACTTATTATACAATGGATTATTTAATAAAAAATTATGATTTACATTGCAATTTTTCTATTTAGCCTTATTCTGGCTTTTCTTTTGGTTCCATTCAATAAGAAGTTTTCTGTTCTTATTGGCAGTATTGACAAACCTATTGCCAGAAGTACTCATATAAAAGCGACCCCCAAAAGTGGTGGTATTTCAATTATACTAGCAATTTTTACTACAATCTTCCTTTTGGTAATTTTTGACAAACTGGATTTTAATAAGCTTTTGGTAGGCTTCCTCATAGGCGGTTTTTTAGTGGTTCTATTGGGTATTTATGATGATCTGAAAGATATAAATCCCTGGCAAAAGGTCATACTGGAAATTGTAGTCGCACTACTGGTTTATTATTGCGGTTTTAAAATCGATCTTATTACTAATCCCTTTGGTGCAACCATAGATATTGGTATTTTTTCTCTCCCTATTACAGTTTTGTGGTTTTTACTAATAATGAATTCCATAAATCTCATTGATGGTCTGGATGGATTGGCAGTAGGCATTGTTGCTATTGTGGGAACAATCCTGGGCTTAGCCGGAATCTGGTGTAATAATGTAATAGTTGCGTATATCTCATTTGCCACAGTAGGTGCGTGTATTGGTTTTTTGAGATATAATTTTCATCCTGCTTCAATTTTTTTGGGTGATGCGGGTAGTCTCTTTCTTGGCTTTTTGATTGCTTCCTTGTCTGTTGCCGGAAACGCTCAGTTCAAAGGTGCTACTGCCCTAACACTTTTAATTCCTATTATCGTTCTATCTTTCCCCCTTATGGATACAATCCACACTGTTTTCCGCCGCTTAAAAACACCTGATAGCATTTTCCAGGCTGACAAAAAGCATCTTCATCATAAAATGCTTGAAATAGGCTTGTCATATAAAACCGTGGTTTATATAGGATATTTCTTAACGAGCTTATTTGGATTGATTGCTGTTGGATTTTTATTACTGGACAGAAAAATTTTATTCAGTATTATTGTAATAATTGGAATAATATTTTTTGTTATTTTTTATCAAATTATAAAAAGGGAGTTTTAATATGCAGAGATTTATTTTCATAACGCTGATTTTTATTTTAGCAGTTTCCATATTAGATGCAGAATCTGCTGAACCTGTAAGAAATTATGGATGGAATATTTATACGAATACTTCCTATTTACATCAAATTGAGTTAGAAGATGAAAATATGATAAGTGCTACCTGGGGCGGTGTAAATATTTTCAATAAAAATTCAAAGGAATTTGATGTAATAAACAAAAGTGACGGACTGTTAAGAAATGAAGTGCGCTCCATACATCATATAGAGACTCTGGATCAAACCTGGGTGGGCAATTTGTCTGATGGGATTAGTCGTTACAAAGAGGGAGTATTTCTTTCTCCATACCAGGAAAATCAGGGAATAGATGCAGAAATAATATATGATATTGCCGATAATGGTGATTATATTTTTATCGGTTCAAACCAGGGTATATCTATGCTGTTGATTGATGAAACCCCTGATCCCAGTTTTAAAAAAACATTTACCGCCCCACAATGGCTATCTAATAATAGTGTACGCTCCATCACCTTTGATGACTCCAATCGAGTATGGCTGGCAACCGATTCCGGTATTAATTACGTAGAAATATCCTACGATAATATGATTCTACCCGAAAACTGGAAAACATTTACCTTCTCTCAAACATCTGAAAAAATAAGTGATATTGAATATCATAACGGTAAAATCTATTACGCTTCTGCCGACGGCTTTGCTATAATAGACAGTATTTATAAAGAAGAATTAGACCCGGCAGATGTAGAACATTTTCCCGGCTACTTGTTACCCAGTGCTCAAATAGCAAACATCGAAGTTCAGAATGATTCGACCATCTGGGTTGCTTATGGAGAATGGAAAGAGGAATTCCAGGAGTTTGAGGATGCTAATGGAGTGGGACGATTCCAATATATAAATGGAAGCTGGGATGAAGAACACTGGCACGAGCCTGATTCTTTGTATGAACAGGTATCTGATATCAAGGTTGATAATCAAGGCGAAGTATGGCTTGCTTCCTGGCGTGAAGGCTTATATCATTTTGTAGAGGGTGAATGGGAAAATTATAAGCCAAATTGCATCAGCTCTAACTACATTACAGATATGATGTTTGATAGTAAACGCAACCTCTGGTGCTCCTTTGGGAGTAAATTTCCTAATTCTACCCCCAAAGGCGTAAAAGGAGTTTCCAGATTCAACGGAGAAAGTTGGAAAAATTTTCGCAAAGAGCCCTATGCAGATGAAGAACGAATTTGGTCTGATAAAATTTTTACTGTAGAAGAAGATGGCTCCGGTAACATCTGGCTTGGTTCTTGGTCAGAAGGTCTGGGTATTTTAAATCCTAATACAATGGAATGCGAATCCTATGGGGTGAACAATACTGATTGGCTTTCAGGTAATAACATATCTTTGCTGGAATTTCACAACGATCAAATGTGGATTGGCTGCTATGGCTGGAGTCCTGGTGGGGTTACCGTTTATACTTCGGAAAATGATTACCACGAGTTTGTACCGGAGAAGCTTGTAGAAGGTAACGAGGCTGACATGTGGGCTATTTTGCTTTATAAAGATTACGTCTGGCTGGGAGGTTACCTGTCGGGTATTCAGTACTGGAAAGGGGAAGGGCTACCTGTAAATTATTCAACCCCCACCGGAAACTGGTATGTATTTGAAGGCAGTGAAGCCTCTAATTGCCAAAATTTTGGTGTACAGGAAAACTATGGCTATATCTTTGGCTGCTGTGATAACGGCTTGTACATGTATGATGAATATTATGACTCCTGGTATAAATATACAAGCGGTATGGAACTAAATGTAAAAGCCTATAAGTGGACAAATGGAGACTGGAGTGAACACTATTATTACTACGACGGAACAGAAAATACAGAACCGAGATTGGGCTTTGGCAGAACAAATTCAGTAAACGATATTTATGTTGATCAGCATAATAGAAAGTGGCTTGCTACAGAATACGGTATTTCCATGCTGGGTGCAGATAATTATATTTTTAGAAATTTTACTACAGAAAATAGTGATCTGCCTGATAATAAAGTTAAATCTCTGGCTTATGATCCTTATACTGGCTTGCTTTATGCCGGTACCCAAGAGGGCTTATGCAGTTTCAAAATTGGTGCAACCAAAAAAGATACTACCTTCGATAGTTCGGTTTCGGATGTTAAGGTCTTTCCCAACCCTTATAAACCAAAGATTCATGATTATCTTTATTTCCAGCCGGAAAGCGGAGAGCCTTTACCCGAGGGAGAAAATTCTCTGCGAATTTACAATATGGCTGGCGAACTGGTTGTGGAATTGCCTGAATCAGACAACTACAGATTTTACTGGGACTGCCAGAAAGTTGCTTCCGGAATCTATTTTTATGTTTTAAGCTCCCATTATCATGATAAGCAGATTAAGGGTAAGTTTGCTATTATCCGCTAATCGAATATAATTTATTACTATGAAAAAAAAGAAAGAAATTGAAATTAGTCAAATTTTTAAGGCAGGTTCCAGCGAATCTACGGAAATCCCGGTCTATAAAGTAGAAATTAGTGCCGGTTTCCCCTCCCCAGCCAGTGATTACATAGAATCTACTCTGGATATTAATAAACTTCTTATTAAAAATCCCTCCGCCACATTTTTTCTTAGGGTAGAAGGAAATTCTATGGTAAATGCCGGAATTCATTCGGGTGATTTGTTGGTAGTTGACCGCTCCAAACAGGTAGATTCTGGCGACGTAATAATTGCAGCGATAAATGAAGAGCTAACTGTAAAAAGAATCCACATTAGGAAAAATAGATATTTCTTAGCGCCTGAAAATGAAGATTATGAAGAACTTGAAGTAACTGCAGATATGGAATTTTATATTTGGGGGGTTGTAACCTATGTTATTCATAAAGTATAATTATGGACAATCTTTTAGCATTAGTCGATTGCAATAATTTCTACGCTTCTTGCGAAAGAGTATTTAACCCCAAATTAGAAAATAAGCCCATCGTTATTCTCTCCAATAATGACGGCTGTATCGTAGCAAGATCTGATGAAGCAAAAAAAATGGGAATTCCTTTTGGTAAACCCTATTTTAAGATCAAAGATGAATTAGAAAAGAAAAATGTATTTGCCTTCTCTTCTAATTATGAACTGTATGGCGATATGTCCAGAAGAGTAATGGATACACTGGGAAAATTTACGCCGGAGCTAGAAGTATATTCTATTGACGAGGCTTTTTTATCTCTTACGGGAATTAAAAAAAATATGCAAACTTATGGCTTTAATATTAAAAACACTGTTAAAAAATGGACAGGAATACCGGTATCTGTAGGCATCGCTAAGACAAAAACTCTGGCTAAAGTGGCAAACCACGTTGCCAAAAAAGTGGAGAAATTGAATAACGTATATGATATTTCTTCATTTGACGAAAAAAAGATAGATAAACTTCTTTCTCTCATCAATGTGGAAGAAGTGTGGGGAATTGGCAGGCAGTATGGTAAGTTGCTGCATAAAAATAATATCAACTCTGCCCTGGATTTAAAACATGTAAAGGACAGCTGGATAAGAAAACATATGACTGTAGTTGGTTTACGCACTGTTTATGAACTAAGAAACCAACAAGCTCTGGAACTGGAAGAGATTACACCTCCAAATAAACAAATTGTCAGCTCGCGTTCTTTTGGTAAAGATATGTCTGATAAAAAATCGCTGGAAGAAGCTGTAGCCACATATGCCACCCGTGCTGCACGTAGATTGCGCCGACAAAACCTTTATGCCGACCACATCACTGTTTTTATTACAACAAACAGATTTAAAGAAGATCAGCCTCAGTACTCTAATTCAAAAGTTTTTAAATTGCCCGAACCTACTAATGATACAAAAGAGATTATTAAAATTGCTCATAAAAACCTGGATAAAATTTTCAAATCTGACTTTAAATATAAAAAAGCGGGTGTAATGCTGGACGGAATTGTTCCGGAGGAACAAAGTCAGACAAGTCTATTTACCTCGGAATATTTTCGTAAAAGAAACCAGAAACTGATGCAGGAGATTGATGCAATTAATGATAAATGGGGTAAAAATACAGTAACTTATGCTTCCAACGGCAGAAAAAATTCTTCCTGGAAAATGCGCCGAGAAATAAAAACTCCCTCTTATACCACCTGCTGGCAAGAAATTCCTGTAGCAGAAGCAAACAATAAGCAGCATCATAAAAAACAGAAGGAGTGAAAATGTGCGGTAGATTCGCTCAACCGAAACCTACAGAAAAAGTAGTTAAAGCGTTTGATATCGATCAGGTATCAATGGAAGTGAGACCGAGTTACAACATTGCTCCTAGCCAGGATATTAGTGTAGTTCTATATGACCATCATAAGAAGATTCGCAAATTAGGATTGATGAGATGGGGACTGATTCCATTCTGGGCTGATGATAGATCCATCGGTAATAAAATGATAAATGCCAGAAGTGAAACCATTGCGGAAAAACGCTCTTTTAAAAGATCTTTTAAGAAAAAACGCTGCTTGATCGTGGCTACTGGATTTTACGAATGGCAGAAAAAAGGGGATAAAAAAATCCCAGTTTTTGTTTATCTAAAAGACCGAAAACTGTTCGGGTTTGCCGGAATTTACGATACATGGAAATCTCCCCAGGGTAAATCTGTTCCTTCCTGCTCGATCTTAACAACAGACGCCAGCCATAAAATAAAGAATATTCATAATCGCATGCCGGTTATCCTGGAAAAAGATAAGGAGAAATTGTGGTTGAATAACGAGAACTACGATAAAGAAAAATTAAAACAGATTTTGCATCCCTACGATGATAAAAAATTGGATTATCATAAAGTTTCGCAATATGTAAATTCCCCTGAAAATAATTCTCCCAAATGCGTGAAAGCAGTATGAGTTATTCCCCTGACGACAGCATCCAATATGTGCGGGGCGTAGGACCTAAACGAGCCAAATATTTTAAAAAGCTGGGCATTGAAACCGTAAAGGATATTCTTTTCTACTATCCCAGAGACTACCTGAGCACAGTTACGGATAAATCCATTTCCGAACTGAAAATCAATGAAACCGTCTCCCTTAAAGCAAAAGTGACATCCAAAAATAATGTTTACAGAAAATACAGAAAATCAATTTTTCAGGTGGTTGTATCGGATGGAACCGGCTACATCTATTGCATCTGGTTTAATGCCAGCAAATGGCTAAGAGAACAATTTGAAGAAGGAAAAGAAATTATTGTAAGAGGAAAACTGCAGTTTTACGGCAAAAAACTCAGTATTATCCATCCGGATGTAGAGTTTTTAAATAAAGAAAAAAAGAGAAGCTTTTGGTCAGAACGTGATTATCTACCCGTTTATAATCTTACGGAAGGACTAAGCAACAAACTATTGCGCAAAGTGATTCATAATATTTTTGAACGCGGTTTTGAAATAGAAGAAACCTTACCCGAGTATCTTCGAGAACAACAAAATCTTTTGCCCGTTTACAAAGCTCTAAAGCTTATTCATATGCCCTCTTCGCAACAGGATATAAAAAGAGCAAGGCGCAGATTTGTGTTCGAAGAACTTTTCTTTGTCGAATTGATGCTTGCTCGCAAAAAGAAAGATTGGAGCAGAAAAAAAGGTAATTCACTGGTTTTAAAAAAGACTCTTACTACGCAATTAAAAAACAAATTACCATTTGCGCTCACTTTTGCCCAAAAGAAGGTGATAAGAGAGATCGTTGATGATATGAAGTCACCCTACCAGATGAATAGATTATTGCAGGGTGATGTGGGTTCGGGCAAGACCATTGTTGCTATTTTTGCTATGCTGCTGGCTGTGGAGAACGGCTTTCAGGCAGCTATAATGGCACCAACAGAAATACTGGCTCAGCAGCATTACCTGTCCCTAAAGGATTATCTAAAGAATTTTGATGTTAAATTATCACTCCTGCTGGGTGGAAATTATAAAGATAAAAAGAAAATATTGAAAAATATAAAATCCGGTAAATGTGATATCATAGTGGGTACCCATTCTCTTATCCAAAAAAACGTAGAGTTCGATAGCCTGGGCTTGATTGTTATCGATGAACAACACCGCTTTGGCGTAATGCAGCGAAAAACACTTATACAAAAAGGACAAACCCCTGATAAATTGGTTATGAGCGCCACACCAATTCCTCGCTCTCTGGCTCTTACAATTTACGGAGACCTGGAGGTTAGTGTTATTGATGAATTGCCTCCAAACAGGAAAACTGTTTATACTAACTGGATAAATTCAGATAAAAGAGAGGAAGTAATTGATTTTTTGCAGAAAAAAATCGAAGAAGGAAGGCAGGTATTCATAGTATGTCCTCTGGTGGAAGAATCTGAGAAATCTGATCTGAAGGCAGCCACTTCTACATACAAAAAGCTCAAACAAGGCACTTTTTCCGAATTTGAAGTGGATCTCTTGCATGGCAAAATGAAAAATGAAAAGAAAGACAAAATAATGCACGAATTCTCGCGTGGAAATATTGATGTGCTTGTTGCTACCACTGTAATAGAAGTTGGTATAGATGTTCCCAACGCTACAATCATGATGATAGAACATGCAGAAAGATTTGGTCTGTCGCAGCTGCATCAACTGCGGGGACGCGTAGGAAGAGGAAAGTATAAATCCTACTGTGTTTTAGTGGCTTATGAACCTATCTCCGAAACCGGTCTGAAAAGATTAAACACGATGAGAAAAACCAATGACGGATTTGAGATTGCAGAAGTAGATCTGGAAATTAGAGGTCCGGGAGAATTTTTTGGAACGGAGCAGTCAGGCATTCCACATTTTAAAATTGCTAACATTATACGTGATAAGGAGATTCTGGAGGAGGCAAGAGAATATGCATTTTATATAATTGATAAAGATTACGAATTAATTTCGGAGAAGAATAAAGAATTAAGAAAAAAATATAGGCAAAACTATCTGGAAAAGGAAAAGCTTTTTAGCTTCTAATCAAATGAATGTAAGAATCAGAAAGCAATTAGGAAAAATAAGTACTGTTCTCAACTATCTGGGTTCGGTACTCTTTGTGATTGGATTTTTCTTTATTATTCCTCTTATCACAACGCTGGTTTGGGGTGAGGGTTATGGGTCTAATCCTTTTATTGGATTTTCAATAGCTATAATAACTGCTTTTGTTACGGGCTTTATGTTAAAGCAGTTTGAAAAAAAAGCAGATCTAAAAACCTCAGGTGCTATTCTTGTTTGCAGCCTGGGCTGGATCGTTACCTCCGCCGTAGGAGCTATACCTCTGGTTTTTGGAATAGGTGCTAGTTACCTTGATGCCTACTTTGAAACCATGAGTGGCTTCACTACCACCGGTATTACAATGTTTACCGGTCTGGATAATTTTCCGGTAAGTATTTTACTCTGGCGAAGTATTACCCAATGGATCGGTGGTTTGGGCATACTTACTTTCTTTCTATTTGTAACTTCACAGATTAGCGGCATAAACAGACTTTTTAGTGCTGAAAGTCACAAAATTAATGTAAAAAGACCTGTACCGGGTATTGCCAATACCATCAAAATACTCTGGGGAATATATATTCTGTTGACAGGTGTGGTCATAACCGCTCTTCTGCTGGCAGGTACATCTTTTTTTAGTAGCCTTAATCATGCTCTAACCACTCTTTCTACCGGAGGATTTTCACCGTTTGACGCCAGTATTGCTCATTACCAAAGTATTGGTCATCCCCACTTTCGCCTGATCGAATACATAATAATATTTGGTATGTTCCTGGGAGGTACAAATTTCATTGTACATTTTAGAATTCTAAGAGGAGAATTTGCCGGACTTATCAAAACCACAGAATTCCGACACTGGCTGATGTATATCGGATTGTTTGTTCTCATAATTTTATTGGAACGAATTTTTGGGCCTTCAGATATATTAAAAACCTCTACCAGCTCAGAATTTTGGTCTAAATTAGAAGAAAATTTCCGAACTACTCTTTTTCAGGTAGTTTCGATTATTACTACCACCGGTTATGCAACACAGAGTATTGCCTCCTCCTTTTTTGGCAGTGTGGCAAAACAATTATTTATCGTAATGATGATAATAGGTGGCTGCGTTGGTTCCACAGCAGGTGGGGTAAAAGTTTTGCGCATATCAATCTTATTAAAAATGATTAAAAGGGAAATAAAAAAGTTAGTTTTGCCTAATCGCGCTTTGGATGATGTTGTAGTAGATCATAATAAAATTGATCCCGATGAAATATATCGCGTTAGCTCACTTTTTTTTGTCTGGATCGTATTATTAATTTTTGGTGGATTGGTTACAGCCTTTTTTTCACAGGTGGACGGGTTTGCTGCTTTTTCAGGGATGAGCAGTGCTCTGGGAAACATAGGCCCTTCATATATCTCTGTGGAGACTATGAATCAATTTAATCCTATTATAAAAATAGTTTATATTTTGGGTATGATGGCAGGACGTTTGGAAATCATACCCGTACTGTTATTGTTCAGCCCGCGTGGCTGGGAATATTAAAAAAAGGAGAAAATTATGTACATTATAATTGCCGGAGCCGGTGTAATCGGGTCGCAAATTGCCAGAAAATTAATCGAAAATAAACATGATGTGGTTGTCATAGATAAAGATGAAGAAGTTTGTGAAAGTATTTATACAGATACAGGAGCAATGACTATCCATGGTAATGCAACCAGAATGCGTACTTTAAAAGACGCCGGAGCGGATAAGGCAGATGTGTTGTTGTGCCTTATGAACAATGACGCTGATAATATTTCCTGTGGATTGCTGGCAAAAAGCCTTGGTGTTGAGGAAATTATTAGCAGATTGCGCAGACCGCAATATAAAAATGCCTATCAAATAGCTGATATCGAGCTTATTGATGTTTCACGCTTGGTGGTCCATAGAATGATGGAACAAGTTGAAAAACCAAAAGTTAAGCGCCTCTTTACCATTGAAGACGGAAAAGCAGAAGTATATGCCATAAATATAAATGAGGACTCACAGGCTGTAGGAATGAAAATAAAGGAAATTACTTCTAGAAAAAAATTCCCGGTTGAATGTAATTTTATGGGAATCTACAAAAAAGAGCAGGAAAAAGCAGATTTTTACTTCCCGCGCGGAAATTATATAATTCGTAAAAATGATACTGTATTCCTGGTTACCAATAGCCAGTTTATCAAACAAGCCTCAGACTTTTTAACCAAGAAGAAAAAGAAGTTTGGGAAGAAGTAGGGTATGTAAAATATTTTTGAGATATATTTTCAGGTTAAATAAAAACAGCTATCAATAGATAAATATAATTTTACTTTCAGCATTTATTTTTTAATTATTTGACAAATATCAGAAAATTTGTTTGAAATTGGTTTTACAAGCCGAGAGGACAAAAATGAATAAGAAAAGGGTAGTGCATAATTTAATAAGAGGAATATTCATATATTCCTTGAGGCAGAT
>JAGXLO010000064.1 GCA_018334695.1 Candidatus Cloacimonadota bacterium | reverse complement strand
ATGGCTACGAACTCTCTCTCTGGAAATGTCTCGACTGGCAAGCTTTCTTATGTGGTTAGGGGGTCAGGCAGGTTCTTTTGGTATGGGAACTGTGGGGCAGTGGACTATGGTGCACAGGGATTATATTTTGGACCTTTTTGAAGAACTCTCAGGTGGAAGAGTTTATCATATGTATATGTTGCCGGGTGGAGTTAGAGATGATCTGCCTGATGGTTTTGGTGGGAGGTTGGAAGAAATTCTGCAAAAAACGGAAAAACTTCTGGATGATATTAACAAAGTACTTTTTAACAATTCGGTATTCAAAAAAAGAGCAGTAAACCTGGGAATAATAACTCCTGAGATGGTTGACAAATACGGAATTGTGGGACCCAATGGCAGAGCCACAGGGATGAAAAGGGACGTAAGAAAGGACGAGCCCTATCTTAAATATGAAGAACTCGATTTCGATATTATCACTACTGATAAATCTGATACCTACAACAGAGCATTGGTAAGATTCAAAGAGACATGGCAATCCATTGATTTAATAAGACAAATAATGAAAGCTATGCCCAAATCAGGAGAATTTTATAACAGACCTCCCAATGTCCTGCACTGGAAAATTCCTACAGGAGAAACTTACGTTAAAGCCGAAGCAACTCGCGGTGAATACGGCTATTACCTGGTTTCTGACGGCAGCGAATATCCGCGTCGTGTTAATGTACGCGGTCCCAGTTACACACATGCTATCGCTCTGTTGGAGAAGTTGATAATAAATACTAATATCGCTGATGTAGCAGGATTGATGGTATCTCTTCATACCTGTCCTCCGGAAATCGAAAGGTAAAAATGAGTATTAAAGATATCCTCTCACCATTTTATGTCTGGAAAAGAGCTTTTAGTAAAGCCTTTACAACCAAAAAACCTCTGGAAGAAAGACCGGGAGCCCTGCGCTATCGCGGATTTCATAAAAATGATATGGAAAAATGTATCGGTTGCGGCTCCTGTGAGGAAATATGCCAGAATGCTGCTATCGATCTGGTGCCTGTAAAAGGAATCAAAACTAAGGATGGTGATAGTGGCTTACGTCCCCGGATAGATTATGGTCGCTGCTGCTGGTGCGCCCTTTGTGTGGATATTTGCCCGACAAATTCACTCTCCCTTTCCAACGAATATATCTGGATTGATCACGACCCGGATGTCTTTCGCTTTGTTGCAGGAAAAGAGGATAAACCATGGGATAAAATGGAAGCAGGCTACCGGCGTAAAGGAGATTATCGACTCACAATACCAGATCGATTCGATATGGAAATGCTGCCTCCTGAAGAAGGTCTGAAATCCTTTCGGGAAATGGTTAAGGGCTACTCACGAGAACAAGCACAAAAAGAAGCAGACCGCTGTGTGGAATGTGGTATCTGCGTGGCAACCTGTCCGGCTCATATGGATATACCCCGTTACATAAAAGCTATAAGAGAAGATGATCTGGAACAGGCTGTGGAATTACTTTATAAAACCAACCCCTTACCTGCCACCTGCGGACGTATTTGTACACGCAAATGTGAAACTGCCTGTGCCATAGGTGCAGACGGTGAACCAATTGCTATTCGCTGGCTAAAACGATACATAATCGATCAGGTAGAAGATAAGCAGGTACGAAAAATACTACAACAAAAAGTTTTTGGAGAACGTAAAATTAAAGTTGCCATAATAGGAGCTGGACCAAGTGGCTTGAGTGCAGCCTATTATCTCAGAACCATGGGCTATCAGGTAACTATTTACGAGGCTCATGCCAAACCGGGAGGTGAAGTCTGGTATGGCGTTCCTTCTTATCGAATGCCCTTTGAAGATTTAAAAGCAGAAATTGAAAGAATTATTGATCTGGGTGTGGAGATAAAATTTAATACCGAGGTCGGCGTGGAAGTAAGTTTTAAAAAACTATATGACGAAAATAACGCAATTTTTATAGCAACTGGCTTAACTGAACCTTATAATTTACGTTTGGAAGGAGAATTTTTATCGGGTGTATTAACCGGATTGGACTTTCTTGAGAAAATTGCTAAAGGTAAAAAAGTGGAAGTAGGGGAGAAAGTACTGGTAATCGGGGGCGGTAATGTAGCTATTGATGCAGCCCGTACTTGCCGCAGATTGGGGGCAGAAGTGGAAATATTGTATAGGCGCAGAGAGGAAGATATGCCAGCAGACGATGAGGAAATTCAGGAAGCTAAGCTGGAAGATGTAAATATAAAACCACAGGTTATTCCGGTAAAGATTGAAAAGACAGATGGAAAACTAAAACTAATCTGGGGTAAGGCTGAAATGATAGATCAGGGCCCAAATAAACGACCAAAACCCAAGATAATTCCCGGCAAGTCCTATGAAACAATCGGAACTACAATAATCTCGGCTATAGGTCAAAAAGGTGAATATGATTTTATACCAGGTGCTATTAAACAAAATATTGAATTCAAATGGAAGAGAATTGTTACAGATAAAAAATATCAAACCGGAGATAAAAAGATATTTGCCGGTGGAGATATAGTAAATTATACGCGAGATGCTATAAGCGCTATTGCGGACGGTCATGATGCCGCTAAAGGTATTGATAAGTTTTTACGAAATGAAGAATAAATTTTGAATTATTGGAGGGAACATGAAAATAAAAGATGTCTTGCATAATAAAAAAAGTAATAAAATTTTTAGAATTAATAAGGATAAAACTCTGTGTGAGGCTATGGAAATCTTCGCTCATCACAGAATCAGATCACTAATTGTTGAAAATGATAAAGAGGAAGTTGTCGGAATTATTACGGAGAAGGACGTGCTGCGTGTGTGTGAAAAAGTTCACGGAAATGTGAAGGGAAGAAAAGTAAAAGATGCTATGACACCTGCGGACAAAATGGAAACTATAAACAGAGAAGAGCCCATCGATAAAGCAATGCAGATCATGACTGAAAAAAGAGTGGCACATCTGCCCGTATTCAAAGATAAAGTATTAGTGGGGATTGTCTCAATTGGAGACCTGATAAAATCACTGCTGGATAAAAGTCGTAAAGAAACAAAACGTCTGCAGGATTACATTGCCGGGAAGTATCCCAAAGAATAATATATCAGACTTAACTTATAATCTATGAATTATTTTAGTTATCTCTGTTTCTTCTGGGCGCTGGTGGGACTTATCAGTCGCTTTCTCATCGTAAGATATAGTAAGAAATGGAATAAATGGGAATTGAACAAAGCTTATACCAAAAAGAAACCTCGCTGGTTATATTTTCTGGGATTTTTTGGAATTATGCTTGTTGTTTTTAGCTGGTATAAGGTGTTTACAACTAAGGTTAAATATAGCTGGATAATTGCCCTGCTTATTTCCTTCACTTTGATAAAAGTCTTCAACCTCCTCTTTAATTACAATAAATTCCGTCAATTTGTCGTTGAAACACTCAATAATAGAAAACGATGGCTCCTGATAAATATTGCCATCATAGTTTTTTCTATTATTTTGCTTTTAATGGGGATATTTCTCTATTAATATAATTTGACTGACTCAATATTCACAAAGCTCAATTAAAGAATCATCTCAAAGCTATTTGAAGTTTTTTTAACTGCAATTTATGAAATTATTTGACAGGATAAGAGATAACTGAAAAATAATCAAAATCTAATTAATAGAATTATACTAAATTTATTATTAATTACATAAAATAAGGAAATGATAAGATGCAACCAAAATTAAAAACTGTTTCTTACGTAGGTTTAAAGATTAGAAAAAACTTATTTCTGTTAATTTTTATTTTCTCCCTAAGTTTATTTTTTGCCAACACTAACCTGTTTGCTGCAAATACAATTGATGGTTACTGTTATCTTGATGGAGAAACTAATCATACCGGTACAAAAGTAATGTTTGCCGCTGTGTCACCTTCCGCAGTTACCGATTCCTCCTTTACTGACTCCGATGGTTATTTTTCTACTGATCTGGAATCCGGAATCTACAATATTATATATTCTCATGCTAACCGTGTTGCTCTCACAATAGGGGATACATTTTTGACCAATGATGCTACTTTAGCCCCGGTTACCCTCTATTATGAGCTTAACGGTTCTCTTTCGGATACACTTTTTTCCACATACGAATACCACGTATCAGGTGATATCTTCGTCAATAGCGAGGATTCACTTCTGATTGAAGCAGGAACATCAATAAATTTTTTGGGTGATTATACCTTTACGATAAATGGCAAGCTTACTGCTGCCGCTACCTATACTGATTCGATTTTATTTACATACATAGAGTCTAATCCAAATGCCGGTGATTGGTCCGGAATTAAATTTGAAGATAATGCAGATCCAGGTAGTATTATATCATATGCTAGAATTGAATATGCAGATATTGCAATTACCTGCGATGGAACTTCTTTGTTAATTAGAAACAATCAAATTTTAAGCGGTAATACTGGAATTGAATGTATAAATTCGGCTTCTCCAGACATCTATAATAATACAATTTGTAACAGCTTTTTCTCTGGTATTTCTTGTTCTTCTAATTCAGAACCAGATATCAAAAATAATATTTTTTATAATAACGGAACTGGAATAGAAGCACAATCTTCTCCTTTTACTTTGGAATATAATCTCTTCTGGCAAAATTCCACTAATGGTTCCGGCAGTAGCCTTCCCTCTTATTTTGGTCAGCTTATCACAGTGAATGCTAATGGTGATTCCTGTGACACCTATTTTAATATTTTTACAGATCCGCAGTTTGTTAATTCAGTCAATGATGACTATCATCTGGCTTCTACCTCTCCCGCCATAGATGCAGGAGATCCTGATTTTCCTTATAATCCTGATAGTACTATTGCAGATATAGGAGCCTACTATCACTATCAATCAAACATCCGTGGCACTGTTTACCTGAATGGTGGTAGTGGTGATATAACTGCGGTTGAAGTTATTGCTGATACGGTTACAGTTAATCCAAATCCTAATGGTGAGTATCAAATAACTATTCCGGCAGGTACTTATGAGGTTAGTGCAACACTTCCGGATTATCAGGATACAACCATTTATGATGTGGAGGTTATGGAGAATCAGAGCACTTCGGAGGTGAATATAACCCTGGTGCCAATACCCGGTTCCATCTCCGGTATGGTATCTTTGTCCAACCGTGTGGGAGATATCACAGAAGTTGAGGTTACAGCAGGAGGCAATACAGTTAATCCCGATACAAGCGGTTATTACACAATATCACCACTCTTTCCCGGAAATTATAGTGTTACAGCTTCACTGCCCGATTATGCTGATTCCACTGTAACAGGAGTCACGGTAACTGAAAATCAAAATACTCCCAATATTGATTTTACACTTGTTGCTTTACCTGGAATCATACAGGGAAACGTGAATCTAAGCGGTGGTACAGAATCTGTGACAAATATTGCAGTAAGTGCAGGAGCAGTTACAGTAAATCCCGATACCACAGGGGATTATTCTCTATCTATTCAACCCGGAACCTATGACGTAGTAGCTTCTCATGCAAATTATGTTGATTCAACTATCTTCGATGTTGAGGTTATTGAAAATTCAACGACTTCCGATGTAAACTTTACTCTGGATCCATTACCCGGTTCTATTTCTGGTACTGTTACCTTATCTAATAGAGTTGGTGATATAACAGAAGTGGAGATTACTACAGATACAATTACCGTTCATCCTGATTCCAGCGGGTATTATTCTATCTCTTCCTTATCTCCCGATTCATATGATCTAACAGCATCTCTCGCAAATTATCAAGATTCTACCAGGATGGATGTACAAGTTGTAGAAAATCAGAATACATCTGAGGTGGATTTTACACTCATAGCACTTCCCGGAACCATACAGGGAAACGTAACGGTAGCTGATACTGTTCAAGATCTAACCGAAGTGGAAGTTACAGCAGGAGATGTAACGTCAAATCCCGATACGTTTGGTAATTATTCACTTAGTATTCAGCCCGGTACTTACGATGTTACTGCTTCTCTTACTGACTATGCCGATTCCACACTCACAGATGTTGTTGTAATAGAAAATGCTGATACTACAGGCATTGATTTTATGCTTGAACCCCTTCCCGGCGAAATTACGGGAACAGTTTCTCTGGCAAACAGAGTTGGAAATATTACAGATGTAGAAGTTTCTGCTGGTGGAATTACAGTCAACCCTGATACAAATGGCGTGTATTCAATAACTATAGAGGAAGGTACTTATGACGTGGTTGCCTCTCTTACAAATTATGAAGATTCGACGATTACAGATGTAGAGGCTCTTAAAAACCAAACTACGTCTGGAATAGATTTTACGTTGCAACCACTACCAGGTTCGATATCCGGTACAGTATCCCTTGCCAACAGATTGGGTAATATTACGGAAGTTGAGATAACTGCAGGAGATGTAACAGTAAATCCGGACAGCACTGGAAATTATTCTATGACAATTGCCCCCGGAACCTACGATGTTTCCGCTTCTTTGGCAAATTACGTTGATTCTACTATTACAGATGTAGTGGTTTTAGAAAATCAATCTACAACTGATGTAAATTTCACTCTGATAGCTATGCCGGGTACAATAAGCGGCACAGTTTCATTAGCAACTAGAGATTGGACAATAACAGAGGCAGAAGTAACTGCGGGAGGAGTAACCGTTAATCCCGATAGCACAGGAGCATATTCCCTTGGACTGCAACCTGGAACTTATGATGTAAATGCCTCATTAACAAATTATATGGATACTACGGTAAGTGATGTTCAAGTAATTGAAAATCAAGATACTACGGGTGTGGATTTTACTATGGAAGCTGCTTATGGTTCTATCGAAGGAGTTGTAACACTGATAGGAGGAACAGGGGATGTAGTGGATGTTGAAATTACAGCCGGTGGTCAAACCACAAATCCGGATGATTCTGGATATTATGTTATTAATAATTTGCTTCCGGGATTTTATGATGTAAGTGCTGCCCTTAACGGATATCCTACCGGTCATGTGCAGGATGTAGAAGTCCAGTTATTGCAGATTACTCCCAATATTGATTTCACATTAATATCAGGTCCGCCTGATGTTGATTTTACTGCAGTTCCGGATAGTGGTTGTGCTCCTATTGAAGTACAATTTACAGATGAATCAACTGCTCAACCAACTTCCTGGTTGTGGCAATTTGGTGACGGCACCACAAGCACAGAACAAAATCCAACTCATTTATATTCTGAACCCAGCACTTACACTGTTTCTCTTACAGCAACCAATTCAACTGGGTCAAGTACCCTAATCAGAGATGATTTAATCAAAGCGGGAGAGCCTCCAACTGCCAATTTTGGTGCTTCTCCCACAGCTGGTACTGCTCCTCTGGGAGTTTCATTTATCAACCAAAGTGTTCAAGTTTCCGGATTTCCCACTACCTGGCAATGGGATTTTGGCGATGGTGGTACAAGTAATTCACAAAGTCCGGGGCATGTTTATCAGGAAGCTGGTATTTATAGTGTGGAATTGATAGCAAGCAATGATTGCGGTGTAGACACATTAAATAGAACCGATTATATTACAGTGTATTCTGGGCCAATGGCGGATTTTGGTGCAACTCCTTTAAATGGGTGCCAACCATTAACTGTAAATTTTACTGACTCCTCGGCAAATATACCTACATCCTGGCAATGGGATTTTGGTGATGGAGCCACAACTACTGCTCAGAATCCCAATCATGAATATGATGAATGGGGAATTTTTACGGTGTCACTAACAGTATCGAATCCAGCAGGCACAGATACAGAAACAAAAACAGATTATATCACAGTCAATGGAAAACCAATAGCCGAGGCCGGACCGGATCAGGTAGTCGCGGAAAATGAACAAGTAACTCTGGATGGCTCTGGTTCTTATGATCCGGAAGGTCTGCAATTGAATTATCACTGGCAAGCTCCTGATACTATACAGCTCTCTGATACGACAATAGTCAACCCAACATTTATGGCTCCCGCAGTTGAGGATACTGTAGAATATAATTTTGTCCTTATTGTTGATGACAGTTTATGCTATTCTGAGCCTGATACCGTGGTCATTTCGGTTAAAGACGATTCAGTGGGTATTGATGAACAGATTCCTGCTGATTTTGAGTTGATGGGGGTTTATCCCAATCCTGTAAAAAGTCTTGCAAAAATATCCTTTGCTTTGAATAAACCAAGCAAGGTTAATATTGAATTATATGACTTAAGAGGACGATTTGTGGAGGTAATCATGAGCAAGGACATGGATTCCGGATATCATACTGTGCATTATAGCATGCAAAATTTGAAGAGTGGTATTTATTTCTACAAAGTAAGCTTGGACGGAGTTAATAAAGATATCAAAAAGATTATTTTACTTCGCTAAAAAAATAGATTATTAAGTAACATTTATCCCCTCGGATGAGAAATTTGAGGGGTTTTTATTATCAAAAATTACAGATTTTGAACCAGAAGATTCATTTATTAAATAAATTAAAATAAATGCTCTGCTTATTTATCTAAAAGGCTTGACTTCTTGAAGCTCAATTGCAAAATTCAAATCCTATAATTGCCTAAAATGAAGATAGGAGTTGAAATTAAACAAAAAATAATATGGATCCAATAATAACTTTTGCTGCTATTATTATATTGATTCTGGCAACCGGGATTTTAAAAGACTGGCGCAATTCGGCTCCCCCACATTATTCTTACTCCCTGGTTATAGCCTGCCGTGATGAGGAGGACAATCTGCCTACATTATTCAAGTCTCTGCAGGAAATAGAATATCCTATATCTGATTATGAAATTATCATTATTGACCATGCTTCTCGGGATAATTCACTTGAACTTATCAAAAAATTTTGCAATTCAAAAACAAACAGACAGTATTTGCATTTAAGTGATAAAGATAATGAATATAAAGGCAAAAAATACGCGCTTCAGAAAGGTGTTGAAATAGCTCAGTATGAAATTGTTTTATTCACGGATGCTGACTGCCTTCCCCCTGCTGATTGGTTAGAAGAGATGAACTATTATTTATCTGAAAATACGGGAATGATCGTGGGTTATTCCCCGGAAAAAAATAAATCTGATTTCCGCAATTTTTCCCAATTGATGACAGCCTCAGTGTATTGTTCTACAATCGGACTCGGACTTCCCTTTAGTAGTAATGGTAGAAATTTGGCAGTGCGCAAATCTGTCTTTAAACAAGTTGCAGGTTTTAATAAAATCAAAGAACATCCCTGCGGTGAGGATAAACAGCTGTTACAATTGATTGATAAAACAAAATATCAAATTGCTTATAATGCAAGAAATAAAGTCTATACTAAACCAAATACAAAAGATTATGTGAATCAACAAAAAAGACGCTATGGTCAGTTTGGCATATCATCACCATTTTATAAATTTGCATCCCTATTAATTTTTTTGTTTTATATTTATTTGCCGCTCAGGCTTATATTAGGTGCAAACTTTATTAACTTCTTCCTATATTTTTTCCCCTTTATGATTTTTTGGGCATTTTCTCTACAAAAGCATAGAGAAAAATTTCGTTTAAAACATATACTTTATCTGTTGATTTATCCCTATTATCTAATTTTCTTTTCTCTGTATGGGATGATTTCTAAATGGGAATGGAAGGCTTAAACTTGCAGAAGTTTTGTTGTACTATGAATAGTTTTAATAAAATTAAGGAAATATTTTGTAAATGAAGTTTCTTACCAGAAATAAAAAGAAAGTTGCTACTATACTAAAGATTATCATCACTGCCCTTGTACTCTATTTTATTAGTAGCAGAATTGATTTTGTCATATTGATGAAGAATTTTTCCAAAATCAGTCTTTTTTCAATAGTCATTATAGTTTTCACAACCCTGATAAAATTGGCGATTCAATACAGTAATTGGCGCGATTATTTAAAACTAAATCCTCGTAATGAATCCCCTCATATTGAGATAATTAAATCATTTTTTATCGGCATGTCTCTGCATTTTTTGCTGCCAGCTGGAGTGGGGCAATTTGGTAAAATCTACTTTATCAATAACAAAAAAAGTGCCACCGTATTCTCCGTGGGCATAGAAAGAATATTTATTACCTGGAAAAACCTTTTCTTTGGTGCAGTAGCCGGAATATTTTATTTTAGAGGGATTAGTCTTATCACAAAAATATTAATTGCCTTTTTAATAATGTTTTCACCATATCTTGTCTATTTGATATCTTATGTTTTGAAAAACAAAAATTTTCTTTCTTATCTAAAAAATTATAAAAACATCATTCCCCAAATAATTTTTAAACAAGTTGTCTTCACCTTCATTTCACTTTTTCAGTACTATATTATTTTAAATAATTTTCTAAAAATAAATTTTATCTCTGTTTTTAAATCAGTACCCTTGGTACACCTCTCTCACATTTTACCCATATCCTTTAGTGGTTTTGGCATCAGAGAGTTTTTTGCTATGGAAATTTTTGCCAAGTTAGGTATAAAGGCAGAAGTAGCAGTTTGCACCACACTTTTCATATTTCTTATAAATACTGTTATCCCTGCTTTGATAGGTGAATACTTCCTGTTAAAGGAAAAAGTAAGATTGTAAAGATAATAATTGGGATTATCTCACAAGCTTGACAATACATCTATCTATAAGTAAAAATAACATAAAATAAAAAGTAAATTTATTAATATTTTTGGAGGAATTTTGAAAAATTTAAAATTTTCTTTGGTTGGATGCGGACGTATATCTTCAAAACACTTTGAATCAATCAAACGCATAGAAGGTGCAGAAGTTATTGCCTGCTGTGATAAAATAAAAGAGAGAGCAGAAAAATCAGCAGAAAAGTTTGATATACCTAATATATACACAAACTACCCTAAAATGCTGGATAATGAGGACGCTGATGCTGTGATCATTTGCACTCCCAGTGGCTTGCATCCCAAAATGGGTATACAAGCAGCTCAGCATGATACGCATGTTATTTCCGAAAAACCAATGGGAACAAAATTGAGCGAGGCGGATGATCTGATAGATGCTTGTGATGAAAATAAAGTTAAGCTATTTGTTGTTAAACAGAATCGTTTGAATACTACTATACAATTATTAAAAAAAGCAATCGAAAAAAGTAGATTTGGAAAAATATACTTTATTCAATCTAATGTATTCTGGCAAAGACCACAATCATATTATGATATGGCAAAATGGCGTGGTACGTGGGAATTTGATGGAGGAGCCTTTATGAATCAAGCCAGTCACTATGTAGATGCCGTGCAATGGCTCATAGGACCGGTTGAATCGATTATGGCAGAAACAGCTACCCTAGACCGTGATATTGAAACAGAGGACTCCGGCTCTGCAATTCTAAAATTCAGAAATGGTGTTATAGGTAATTTGAATGCAACCATGCTTACTTACCCCAAAAACTTTGAAGGTTCAATTACTGTTTTAGGTGAAAAGGGAACAGTGAAAATTGGTGGCATCGCCATAAACAAAATAGAAAAATGGGAATTTGAAGAATATGCCGACGATGACAGGATCATCGAACGCAGTAATTATGAACCACCTAATGTCTACGGACTGGGTCACCTACCTTACTACCAAAATGTACTGCAAACTCTTAGAGGTAAATCTGGTGCAAATACAGACGGTAGAAGCGGCAGAAAATCTTTGGAAATAATAGAAGCTATTTACAGAAGCGCCAAAACCGGCAAAAAGGTGGCTCTTCCTCTCAGATAAATAAAAGTTTAAATTATGGCAGCAAAGATTAAAAAAGTATCAAAAAAAGTAGGACAACCTCCAGGGACCCTGATGCATATAGGAAATGGTGGAACTGAGAAAGCCGAAATTTCTCTAATTGATTATAATAAAGACACAATAGTAGAAAAAAAAGTAGATTCAATTGAGGAGTGCAGAGAGTTTAAAGATAAATCCACTGTTACCTGGATAAATATTGTTGGATTGGGAGATCTTGCAGTAATAAGGGCTTTAGGAAATAAATTTGGCATCCATCCCCTGGTACTGGAAGATATTGTTAATACAGGCCAACGCCCCAAGCTAGAAGATTTTGAAAATTACCTTTTTATAGTATTAAAAATGATTTTTTACAAAGATAAAGAAGGTGAGATTGAAACTGAACAGGTAAGCTTGATTGTGGGTCCGGATTTTGTTATTTCACTACAAGAAAGAAAAGGAGATGTGTTCAATCCTTTGCGCGAAAGAATTAGAAATGGTAAAGGCAGCATAAGGAAAATGGGATCCGATTATCTTACCTACACTTTAATTGATACTATAATAGATAATTATTTTATCGTCCTGGAAAAAGTTGGTGAAAAATTGGAAGATATGGAAGAGGAACTTGTTTCTGACCCATCCACAGAAACATTGCAGGCTATCCACAGATTAAAAAGAGAGATGATCTATCTGCGAAAATCCGTCTGGCCCCTGAGAGAAGTGATCACAAGATTAGAAAGAGGAGATTCCTTACTTATTAAAAAATCTTCACATATTTACTTTAGAGATATTTATGATCACACGATTCAAGTAATGGATGCCATAGAAACATCTCGCGAGATGCTAACCGGTATGCTTGATATTTATCTTTCCAGTGTTAGTAACCGTATGAACGATGTAATGAAAGTCCTTACTATAATTGCTACTATATTTATTCCACTAACTTTTATTGCCGGAATCTATGGGATGAATTTTGAATATATGCCTGAACTGGGGTGGCGCGGCGCCTATTTTGTTGTTCTTTTTGTCATGCTTGTTGTTGGAGCTGGTATGATTGCATATTTCAAGAATAAAAAGTGGTTGTAACATGTATCATCTTTAAAAAAACGGACAAAATATTTTACCTGGCATATAATTTAGAATGTGATTGCAAATTACTCCTTAAATAAAAACAATATTCATATTAATTGACAAAAATAATTGACCTACATAAATCATCAAAACAATTCAATTTAATTAATAAATTGCAGAGTATAATAAATGCAAGTAATCTCACGGCTTCTTAACAAGAAGACTTTAAAAAGAGTCGTGATACTGCTACGGAATCTAAAAACAGCTCCTATAAATTCCAAAACAAAATTAGAACTAAATATTTTTAAAAACATATTTTTTCAAAAATTAATTCCAAATTGCTAAAGGGTAATCATGGCAAAAAAAATTTATCGCGGACCTTCCAGAACATTAATGGAATATCGTTTGTTACCTTCCCATTCAACTCCGGAAACAAATATTGACCAGATAGACTTAAGCACACCACTTGTATTTTGGGAAGAAGCTAAAGACAAATTTAGTCTTA